>JAHIQV010000280.1 GCA_018903185.1 Gammaproteobacteria bacterium
GAGCTGAACCAGGGTCGCAAGCAGACCCACTGGATCTGGTTCGTGCTGCCCCAGCTCCGCGGTCTGGGGAACAGCCACCACGCCCAGTTCTACGGCATCAGCGGCCAGGCCGAAGCGGCGGCCTATCTGGCCCATCCGATGCTGGGCCCACGGCTGATCGAATGCATCCGCGCGATCAGCCACCACGTTGGCCAGAGCGCCGAGTCCATCCTCGGCCCCATTGACGCGCTCAAGTTCCGCAGCTGCCTGACGCTGTTCGAGGCGGTCTCACCGGAAACACCCGAGTTTTCCGCCGCGTTGCGGCAGTTCTTCAGTGGTACCCGCTGCCCGAAGACGCTGGGGTTGCTGGCTGATGGGTAGAAGGCGTCGGTGAGCAGGTCCGCGGGTTGATCGGATAAAAAAAAAAGGGGCGACGGTCACCCGTCGCCCCTTTGTTTTTCTGAACCGCTCAGCCGAAATCAGCCGAAATCAGGCGAAGAAGCTCTTCGCCTTCTCGAACCAGCCCTTGTCGTTCGGGCTGTGCTTGTGGCCGCCCTTCTTGAACGACTCGTCGAGTTCCTTGAGCAGCTTGCGCTGGTGCTCGGTCAGCTTGACAGGCGTCTCGACCGCCACGTGGCAGTACAGGTCGCCGGGGTAGCTGCTGCGCACGCCCTTGACGCCCTTGCCGCGCAGGCGGAAGGTCTTGCCGCTCTGTGTGCCTTCGGGCAGGTCGATGGTGGCCTTGCCTTGCAGCGTGGGCACGTCGATCTCGCCGCCGAGGGAGGCGGTGGTCATGGGGACGGGCACCTGGCAGTGCAGGTCGTCGCCCTCGCGCTCGAAGATGTCGTGCTTGCGCAGGCGGATCTCGATGTAGAGGTCACCCGACGGGCCGCCGTTCTGGCCCGGCTCGCCGTTGCCGCTGCTGCGGATGCGCTGGCCGTCGTCGATGCCGGCGGGGATCTTGATCTCCAGCGTCTTCTGCTTCTTGATCTTGCCCTGGCCGTGGCAGCTGGTGCAGGGCTCGGGAATGATCTTGCCGCTGCCGTGGCAGTGCGGGCAGGTCTGCTGCACGCTGAAGAAGCCCTGGCGCATCTGCACGACACCCTGGCCGTGGCAGGTGGTGCAGGTCTTGACGCTGGTGCCGGGCTTGGCGCCGGTGCCCTTGCAGCTTTCGCAGTCGTCCCACGAAGGGATCTTGATCTGGGCCTCCTTGCCGGTGGCGGCCTCTTCGAGGCTGATTTCCATGGCGTAGGACAGGTCCGAACCGCGGTAGACCTGGCGGCCGTTGCGCTGGCCGCGGGCACCGCCAAAAATGTCGCCAAAGATGTCGCCGAACGCGCCCGAGAAGCCGTCGAAGCCCTCGGCGCCCGGGCCGCCGCGCATGTTGGGGTCCACGCCGGCGTGGCCGTGCTGGTCGTAGGCCGCCTTCTTTTGCGGGTCCGACAGCATTTCGTAGGCCTCTTTGGCCTCCTTGAACCGTTCTTCGGCCGCCTTGGCCGCATCACCCTGGTTGCGGTCCGGGTGGTGCTTCATCGCCAGCTTGCGATACGCCTTCTTGATTTCGTCGTCCGAGGCGTTCTTGGGCACGCCCAGCACTTCGTAAAAATCGCGTTTAGCCATGGTCTTTTGCAGATCTGTTTGAACACAAACGCCGCGTCGGGTTGCCCGGACGCGGCGGCGGCTTGAAAGCCATCGAAATGGCGATCAGCCCTTCTTCACTTCTTTCACTTCGGCGTCAACGATGTCGTCGTCGGCCGCGGCCTTGCTGGCGCTCTCCTGGCTGGCGCCTTCGCTGGCGCCCGCTGCGGCGGCCTCGGCCTGCGATGCGGCGTAGACCTTTTCGCCCAGCTTCTGGCTGGCGCTCATGAGCGTTTCGGTCTTGGACTCGATGGCTTCCTTGTCTTCGCCCTTGAGCGCCTCTTCCACGTCCTTGATCGCGGCTTCGATGGCGTCTTTTTCGCCGCTGTCGAGCTTGTCACCGTGTTCGCCCAGCGACTTCTTCACGCTGTGCACCATGGCTTCGCCCTGGTTGCGGGCCTGCACGAGTTCGACCTTTTTCTTGTCGTCGGCGGCGTTGAGCTCGGCGTCTTTCACCATCTGCTGGATCTCGGCTTCGGACAGGCCCGAGTTCGCCTTGATGGTGATCTTGTTTTCCTTGCCGGTGCCCTTGTCCTTGGCGCCCACGTGCAGGATGCCGTTGGCGTCGATGTCGAACGACACTTCGATCTGCGGCATGCCGCGCGGCGAGGCCGGAATGCCTTCGAGGTTGAACTCGCCCAGCGCCTTGTTGCCGGAAGCGATCTCGCGTTCGCCCTGGTACACCTTGATGGTCACGGCCGGCTGGTTGTCTTCGGCGGTGGAGAACACCTGGCTGAACTTGGTCGGGATCGTGGTGTTCTTCTGGATCATCTTGGTCATGACGCCGCCCATGGTCTCGATGCCCAGGGAGAGCGGGGTCACGTCCAGCAGCAGCACGTCCTTGCGGTCACCCGAGAGCACCTGGCCCTGGATGGCAGCACCCACGGCCACGGCTTCGTCGGGGTTCACGTCCTTGCGCGGCTCCTTGCCGAAGAACTCTTTCACCTTTTCCTGCACCTTGGGCATGCGGGTCATGCCGCCGACCAGGATCACGTCGTGGATGTCACCCACGCTGATGCCGGCGTCCTTGATCGCCATGCGGCAAGGGGCGATGGTGCGCTCGACCAGCTCTTCCACCAGGGCTTCGAGCTTGGCGCGCGTGAGCTTGATGTTGAGGTGCTTCGGGCCCGATGCGTCGGCCGTGATGTAGGGCAGGTTCAGGTCGGTCGCGGCCGAGCTGGACAGTTCGATCTTGGCCTTTTCAGCGGCTTCCTTCAGGCGCTGCAGGGCCAGCACGTCTTTGGTCAGGTCAACGCCCTGTTCTTTCTTGAACTCGGTGACGATGTAATCGATGATGCGCTGGTCGAAGTCTTCGCCGCCCAGGAAGGTGTCGCCGTTGGTGGACAGCACTTCGAACTGCTTCTCGCCATCGACGTCGGCGATTTCGATGATGGACACGTCAAACGTGCCGCCACCCAGGTCGTACACAGCGATCTTGCGGTCGCCCTTTTCCTGCTTGTCCAGGCCGAAGGCCAGGGCCGCGGCGGTGGGCTCGTTGATGATGCGCTTGACGTCGAGGCCGGCAATGCGGCCGGCGTCCTTGGTGGCCTGGCGCTGGGCGTCGTTGAAGTAGGCCGGCACCGTGATCACGGCTTCGGTCACGGGCTCACCCAGGTAGTCCTCGGCGGTCTTCTTCATCTTGCGCAGGATGTCGGCGCTGACCTGCTGGGCCGAGATCTGCTTGCCGCGCACTTCCACCCAGGCGTCGCCGTTGTCGGCGGCCACGATGGAGTAGGGCATGAGGTCGATGTCCTTCTGGACTTCTTTCTCGGTGAACTTGCGGCCGATCAGGCGCTTGATCGCGTAGAGCGTGTTCTTGGGGTTGGTCACGGCCTGGCGCTTGGCGGACGCGCCGACCAGCACCTCACCGTCTTCCTGGTAGGCCACGATCGACGGCGTGGTGCGCGCACCTTCCGAGTTCTCGATCACCTTGGTGGTGTTGCCTTCCATGATGGACACGCACGAGTTGGTGGTGCCCAGGTCGATGCCGATGATTTTTCCCATTTGTGTGCTCCGGTTCTAAAAAGTGAATGTTGAAAAGGGTGTGGATGCGGTGTGCATCCCTTGTGGAAGATGTGTGGATAACTCAGCCGTTTTTCAAGGGCTGGGCCGCACAAATGCCGTTATTTGGGTGCGGCCACGGTGACCAGGGCCGGGCGCAGCACGCGGTCGGCGATCAGGTAGCCCTTTTGGAGCACGGCGACCACGGTGTTGGCCTCCTGCTCGGCGGGCACCATGCTGATGGCCTGGTGCTGGTGCGGGTCGAACTTGCTGCCGCCGGCGGGCGCGATCTGCACCACCTTGTGCCGCTCCAGCGCGCTCTGGAGCTGTTTGAGCGTGGCTTCTGAGCCTTCGCGCAGCTGTTCGCGGGTGGCTTCCTGGATGGCCAGGCCGGCTTCCAGGCTGTCGGCCACGGCCAGCAGGCTCTCGGCAAAACTTTCCACCGCGAACTTGCGGGCCTTGCTGATGTCGTCCTCGGCCCGGCGGCGCGCGTTTTCGGCCTCGGCCTTGGCGCGCAGGAACTGGTCGGCCAGGTCGGCGTTCTTGGCCTTGAGTTCGGTGAC
>JAHIQV010000281.1 GCA_018903185.1 Gammaproteobacteria bacterium
CCTGGCGCCAGGCCGGGGTGGACAGGCCTTCGGCCAGCCAGATGCGCTTGGTCATGAGCTTGTCCATGGCCACCGCCGACGCCATCACGCCGGGGCCGGTGTAGGGAATGCCCAGCAGCTCCAGCGCGCCCTGCACGGTGCCGTCTTCGCCGAAGCGGCCATGCAGCGCGATGAAGCAGCGCGCGAAACCTTCACGCTTCAAGTCACCCAGATCGCGCTCGGCCGGATCAAAAGCATGGGCGTCCACCCCTTTGGAGCGCAACGCGGCCAGCACGCCCGTGCCCGACATGAGCGACACCTCGCGCTCGGCCGATCGCCCCCCCATGAGCACGGCCACCTGGCCCAGTGCCTTGACGTCGATGTTCACGGTCTTCACCCCTGCGTTCATGTCCTGTCCTTCTGCGCCAGCTCAACCACCTGCCCGGCCACCGCTCCAATGGAACCCGCGCCCATGCAGAGCACCACGTCGCCATCGCGCGCGTTGTCCAGGATGGCCTGCGGCATGGCGCCGATGTCGTCCACAAACACCGGCTCCAGCTTGCCTGCCACGCGCAGCGCGCGCGCCAGCGAACGGCCATCGGCCGCGACAATGGGGGCCTCGCCGGCGGCGTACACCTCCGCCAGCAACACGGCGTCGGCGTTGCCGATCACCTTCACGAAATCTTCAAAACAGTCGCGTGTGCGGCTGAAACGGTGCGGCTGGAAGGCCAGCACCAGACGGCGGTCCGGAAAAGCGCCGCGCGCAGCCGACAACGTGGCCGCCATTTCCACCGGGTGGTGGCCGTAGTCGTCGACGATGGTTGCCTGGCCACCCGATGGCAGGGCCGCTTCGCCGTAGCGCTGGAAACGCCGGCCCACGCCCTTGAATTCGGCCAGCGCCTGCTGCACGGCAGCATCGGGCACGCCCAGCTCCAACGCGATACCGATGGCGGCCAGCGCGTTGAGCACGTTGTGCTCCCCTGGCAGGTTGAGCACCACGTCCAGGTCGGGCATCTGGGTGCCGTTCTTGCGCTGTACCGTGAAGTGCATCTGGCCGCCAGCGGCACGCACGTTCACCGCACGCAGCTGGGCGTCTTCCGAGAAACCGTACCCCGTGATGGGGCGTGCGATCTGCGGCAGGATCTCGCGGATCGACGGATCGTCCACGCACACCACGGCGGTACCGTAGAACGGCATCTTGTGCAGGAACTCCACGAAGGCAGCCTTGAGGCGCCCGAAGTCGTGGCCGTAGGTGTCCATGTGGTCGGCGTCGATGTTGGTGACGACCGACAACACCGGCAGCAGGTTCAGGAACGAAGCATCCGACTCGTCGGCTTCGACCACGATGTACTCGCCGGAGCCGAGCTGGGCGTTGGCACCCGCGCTGTTGAGGCGGCCTCCGATCACGAAGGTCGGGTCCAGGTTCGCCGCGGCCAGCACGCTGGCGACCAGGCTGGTCGTGGTGGTCTTGCCGTGTGTGCCGGCAATCGCCACGCCTTTTTTCATGCGCATCAGCTCGGCCAGCATCACGGCGCGCGGCACCACCGGCACCAGCTTGGCGTGCGCGGCGACCACCTCGGGGTTGTCCTCCTTCACCGCAGTGGAGGTGACGATGGCGTCGGCGCCTTCGATGTACTTCGCATCGTGACCGGCAAACACCTCGGCCCCCATGGACACGAGGCGCCGCGTGGCGGCGTTCTCGCTCAGGTCGCTGCCGGAGATGCGGTAGCCCTGGTTGAGCAGCACTTCGGCGATGCCGCTCATGCCGCTGCCGCCGATACCGACAAAGTGGATGTGGCGAATCGCGTGTTTCATGCCGGTTTCACCTTCGCGAGTTGCTCGCAGGCGGACACCACGGCCGCCACGGCGTTTGTCTTTTCCATCTGCTTGGCCTTGCCGGCCATCTCCATCAATTGTTCGCGCTGCAGGGTCTGCAGCTTCTGCGCCAGCGAGGCGGGCGTGAGTTCGGTCTGTGGCACCAGCCAGGCGCCGCCGCTGTCGCACAGGAAGCGTGCGTTACTGGTCTGGTGATCGTCCACCGCATGGGGGAAGGGCACGAACAGTGCCGCCGCGCCCACGGCAGCGATCTCGGTGACGGTGCTCGCACCGGCCCGGCAGACGATCAGGTCGGCATCGGCAAAGGCCTGCGCCGTGTCGTCGATGAAGGGCGTGAGTTCGGCCAGCACACCGGCGGCCGTGTAGTTGGCGCGCAAGGCTTCGATCTGTTTCTCGCCGCTCTGGTGAGTCACCTGCGGGCGCTGCGCCGAGGGGATCAATGCCAGCGCGAGCGGCACGGTGTCGTTGAGCGCCTTGGCACCCAGGCTGCCGCCCACCACCAGCAGGCGCAAGGGGCCGCTGCGACCGGCGAAGCGCACTTCGGGGGCCGGCTGGCGCAGGAACCCGGCGCGCAGCGGGTTGCCCACCCACTCGGCCTTCTTGAACACGCCGGGGAAGGCGGTGAACACACGGTCGGCGATGCCGGCCAGCACCTTGTTGGCCATGCCGGCCACCGAGTTCTGCTCGTGCAGCACCAGCGGCTTGCCGAGCAAGGTGCCCATCATGCCGCCGGGGAAGGTGATGTAGCCGCCCAGGCCAACCAGCACGTCGGGCTTGACGCGGCGCACCACCTGCAACGCCTGCCAGAAGGCGCGCAACAGGCGCAGCGGCAGCAGGAACAGCGTTTTCAGGCCCTTGCCGCGCACACCGCCGAAGTCGATCAGCTCCAGCGGGAAACCGCGCGGCGGAACCAGGCGGCTCTCCATGCTGCCGGGCGCGCCCAGCCAGTGCACACGCCAGCCGCGCTCTCGCAGGGCCTCGGCCACCGCCAGACCCGGGAAGATGTGGCCACCGGTGCCGCCGGCCATGATCAGGGCGCAAGGCGTCTTGCTCATGACCGCCCACCTTTCATGAGCTGGCGGTTTTCATAATCCACCCGCAGCACGATCGCGAGTGCGACCAGCTCCAGCAGGATGGCCGAACCCCCGTAGCTCATCAGGGGCAAGGTCAGTCCCTTGGTGGGCAAGGCACCCAGGTTCACGCCAATGTTGATGAAGGCCTGAAAGCCCATCCACACACCCACACCCTGCGCCACCAGACCGGCAAACACCTGGTCGAGCGCAATGGCCTGGCGGCCGATGTGCATGATGCGGCGCGTGAGCCAGAGGAACAGGGCGATCACGATCAACACCCCCACCAGCCCGAATTCCTCGCCGATCACCGCGAGCAGGAAGTCGGTATGGGCCTCGGGCAGCCAGTGCAGTTTTTCGACACTGCCTCCCAGGCCGACGCCAAAGATCTCGCCGCGTCCAAAGGCGATCAGCGAGTGCGAGAGCTGGTAACCCTTGCCCAGCGCGTGTTCGGCGCTCCAGGGATCGAGGTAGGCAAAAATGCGCGCCCGCCGCCATTCGCTGGCCATGACCATGAGCGCAAAGGCACCCACCACCACCAGGGCGATCAGGAAAAACATGCGGGCGTTGACACCACCCAGGAACAGGATGCCCATGGCGATGACCACGATCACCATGAAGGCGCCCATGTCGGGTTCAGCCAGCAACAACATGCCCACCACAGCGAGGGCCACGGCCATCGGCGCCACGGCGCGGAAGAAGCGCTCCTTCACTTCCATCTTGCGCACCATGTAGTCGGCCGCGTAGAGCAGCACAGCGAGCTTGCCCAGCTCCGAGGGCTGGAAGTTCATGATGCCCAGCGAGATCCAGCGCCGGGCGCCGTTCACACCTTTGCCAATGCCGGGAATCAACACCAGCACCAGCAACAGCAACGCCCCCGCAAACAGCCAGGGCGCGAGCTTTTCCCAGGTGCGCAACGGAAACTGGAACGCCATCAGCGCGGCCACGAGGCCGATGATGATGGAGATGCCGTGGCGCACCACAAAATGCGTGTGCGCGTAGTTGGCGAAGCGCGGGTTGTCGGGCAAGGCGATCGAGGCCGAGTACACCATCACCAGACCCCAGGCCATCAGCGCCACGACGACCCAGAGCAGCGGCTGATCGAACCCGAGTTCACGAACCTGGCCCTGGCGCATGCCCGCGTAGGTGCGGTTGGACAGTCGCACCGGCAAGCCGTCACCGCCGGCCGGGCCGAGGCCCACCAGGCGCGGCAGCAGCCCGCCCAGCGCGGCGCGCAGGCTGTTCAGGGGGGCGCTCAGGCGGTTGCTCACAGCCCACCCTCCAGTTCCACGCCCTGTTCATGCGCCAACGCCGCGACCGCCTCGACGAACACCGCGGCGCGGTGCTTGTAGTCCTTGAACATGTCCAGGCTGGCGCAGGCGGGTGACAGCAGCACGGCATCGCCCGACTGCGCCTGCTGCGCCGCCAGTGCGACGGCCTCGGGCAGGCTGCTGGCGTCCAGCAGGGGGATGCCGGCTTCCTCGGCGGCGTGCGCCACCTGGGCGCGGATGGCGGCCGCGTCGCGGCCGATCAGCAGCACGGCGCGTGCGTGGCGGGCCA
>JAHIQV010000282.1 GCA_018903185.1 Gammaproteobacteria bacterium
CTGCCCGGTGGGGGCTCATCCGGGGTGGTCGGCGCGTTGCAACGACTCCGGTCGAAAATCCAGGTTCTCAGGATGACGGAGCGCCCCAACCCAGGGCACCGCCGGGCCGGCTTTGCCGGACGGCCAGTGCCGCCCCCTGGGGGGTAGCGCGAAGCGCTGCGGGGGGAAACCTCTACTCGCGCGGCTCGCCGTCGCGGTTCACAGTGATACTGCGGCCGGGAGGCGAGAGCATCTGGGCGCGGTGCGTGTTGCCGCGGAAGCGGTAGGTCACGTCATAGTAGGCGGGCTCGCTGCTGACATTGTTGTTGGTGCAGCGTTGCACGTCCTGCGTGCTCACCTGGTTGCCGTAGCGGTCGCGGCCCACCTGGGACCCGATCGCCGCACCGGCCACCACACCACCCGCCGTGGCGATGTCGCGACCACTGCCGCCACCGATCTGGTGACCGATCACGCCGCCGATGACGGCGCCCACGAGCGCACCACCGACATTCGGTGCCTGGCGCTGCTGCACCTGTTCGCGTTCGATCCAGCAACGCTGCTGGGACTGCCCCATCACGGCGCGGACCGACAGCACCTCGGCCTCAAACAGGGGCTCGTTCTGGCGGCGGCGGAAGTCGCGTCGTTCCTCGCGACGCTCTTCACGGGTCATCTCGCGCTGGCTCGGGTAGGGCTGAACCTGCACCGGGGCCTGGGTCATCGGCTGCTGTTCGTAAACCGGGTAGGGCACGGCGCAACCGGCCAGGCCCAGCGTGGCGACGGCGGCCAGCGAAAAGGCTGTCTGCCGGAGGGAGAAACGGTGTGAAGGGTGTGTCATGGGGAGTCCTTTGTGTGAAGGGAAGCGTCGCGGATCGCCATTCACGGTAGTCCCCGAAAGGCCCCCCGTCTGTGCGCTGACGAACACCCGGATGGCCGTGCAAAGGATCGATCTGTTCGTCGCCGCACAGACCTGCGAGCCGGCTGCGCTTACAAGGGTTGACACGGAAGCCGCAGCAGGGCTTCCCCCTTACCCGCTCACGGAGAAGACCATGTCCAAGATTCCTTCCATGTCCCCCAGCTGGGATACCTCTTCGTTTGGTCACCCGGCGGACATCTCGCTGCGGGAGCGCTCGGCGCTGGGCGATCACCTGGCCCATTGCGGCGCCCAGCGTGGGCCCTTGCAGACCTTGCGCAACGGCGCCGACGAACTCCAGGGCCTGCTGGCCGGGCGCGTGATCACGTCGGCGGTGGTGCTCACCCTGCTGTTCGGCGGCTCCTGGCTCATGCTGTAAGTGGCCGCAGCGAGCCTGCAAGCGCAATGGGCCTGGGTACCGCAGAAAATCGAGCGCATGCTGGACGCCGCCCGCGGCGTCGCGCTCGAACCGATCCGCTCGGAGCTTTTTGGTGTTGCACGTTTTGAACAACACGGTCGCAGCCTGGGCGTGTCGCACCGGGCCGGGCGCGCGGGCTTTGGCCAGGCCACGTTCTACCCGCGCCTGCAGAGCAACATCCGCAGCCTGCGGGCGGCCTACCAGTACATCGCGGTCGAGGCCCACGATGGCCACGACATCAGCCCCGCGGCCGAATGGCTGTTTGACAACTTCCACCTGATCGAAAGCCAGCTGCGGGAAATCCGCGAAGGCCTGCCGGCGCGTTATTACCGTTCGCTGCCGGTGCTGCAGGAGCCGCCGCTGGTGGGGTTGCCGCGCATCTACGGCGTGGCCTGGGCCTATGTCGCGCACACCGACAGCGCCTTTGACGAAAGCCTGCTGGTCCACTTTCTCGACGCCTACCAGGACGCGCGTGAACTCAGCCAGGGCGAACTGTGGGCATTGCCCACCACGCTGCGCGTGGTGCTGGTGGAAAACCTGCGCCGCCTGGCCGACCGCATCGCCAGCCACAAGGCCGCGCACGACTTCGCCAGCCTGTGTGCCAGCCGCATCGAAGAACTGTCGCTGGACGCGGTCACGTCGATGCACGGGCTCATGGAGCAGCGCGGGGTGGGCGATGTCTTCCTGTCGCACCTGGCGCAAAGCCTGGTGGGACACACCACCGCTGGCGACTCGCCCGTGGCGCAGGTGCGCCGGTGGTTGCTGGACGTGGTGCCCGACCTGGCCGTGCTGCAGGCCCAGCACCACGCGGCCCAGGCCGCCGATCACCTGAGCGTGGGCAACGCCGTGACCGCGCTGCGCCTGATTGGCGCGGCCGACTGGCCCGGCATCGTGGCGCGCACCAGCCGCGTGGTCCGCGTGATGCTGCGTTCGCCGGTGTTCGAAGCCGAAGACGACGCCACGCGCGACACCACGCTGCACGGCATCGAGCGCCTGTCCACCCAGAGCGGGCAGGGTGAGGCCGCCGTGGCCCAGGTGCTGCTGGCGCTGATGGACGGCGCCAG
>JAHIQV010000033.1 GCA_018903185.1 Gammaproteobacteria bacterium
GCGCCGCGCATAACCGCCGTTGGCGTCGGGCTGGGCGCTCGCGGCCATGGGCACGAAAGCCACCGCCAGGCTGAAGAACAGCGTCTTGAGGCCAAAGATCAGCGAAACCTCGGGTGAGAACACACTGCCCACGCTGCGGTTGTAGTCGGCCAGCGCCCAGGGCGAAAAGCCGTACACGTTCAGGTAGGTCAGCACCAGCGCGATGAAACAGCTCAGCGCGGCCAGCAGCAGCACCGAGAACACCCCGGCCAGCGCGCGCGGCAGCATGTCCTGGCGCAGCAGTTGCTGGGGTGGGCGGTGCAGTCCGCGGCGGTGTTCGTCGCTCAGCAGGCGGCGGATGCGTTGCGACTCGGGCATGGTGTAGCGCACCGCCACAAAGAGCGCCGCATACAGGGGAATGAGCTCCAGCACCAGGGTGCGCACCAGCACCTCCAGCGCGTACTGCGAGAGGCCGTAGCTCAACGCCGTGGCCACCACGATGCGGATCAGCACCAGGCTCACCAGGGCCGACAGCACCAGGAACCAGGTCAGCAGCGGCGCGCTGGCACGGTAGATGTGCGCCATCACCGCACGGCGCTCCTCGGGTTCGTCGTAGCTGGAGGGAGACAGCGACAGCACCACGATCTCGGCACCGATGAACAGCACCTGCCACCAGGCGCCCCAGGCGGACAGCACCCCCCGCCCCCAGCGCAGCAGCGTGTTGTGCATCGAAGCAAGCAGGTTCATGCGCCGGATCATAGCGGCGCGACGCCAAGGTGACAGCACAAACCCATGGCTGGTGAAAACGCCCATGGCCGCGCGCGCGGTTTGTGGGTTCAATGCCCCATCGCACCCGCAACCGCGGGGAACGCTGTAACCGGAGGCATTCGTGACCCATTCCCTTTCCCCTGTCGTGCGCCGCCAGACCATCGCCGACGCCCTGCACCGCACCGCTGTTCGCCTGCCGACCAAGACCGCCATCGTCTGCGGCGACACGCAATGGACCTACGCCGGGTTCGACGCAATCGTGTCGCGCCTGGCCGCCGGCCTGAACCAGATCGGCGTGTGCGAAGGCGACAAGGTGGCCGTGCTGGCGCGCAATTCGCACGGCTTTGCCGCATTGCGTTTTGCGCTGGCGCGCCGGGGCGCGGTGCTGGTGCCGATCAATTTCATGCTCAAGGCCGAAGAAGTGGCCTTCATCCTGCGCCACGCGGGGGCGAAGACGCTCGCCACCGACAGCGGCCTGGCCGGGCTGGCGCGCGAAGCCTCGGCGCTGGAAACGCAGGTGCAGCAGTTCATCTGGCTGCCGAGCGAAGACCCGGGCGAGCCGGCGCCCGGCATGCACCGCTTCGACGAACTCGCCGCCTGCACAGACACCCTGCCCGACGTGGCGCTGGGCAGCTTTGACCTGGCCCAGATCGTCTACACCAGCGGCACCGAATCCAGCCCCAAAGGCGCCATGCTCACGCACGACGCTGTGCTCTGGCAGTACGTGAGCTGCGTGATCAACGCCGAAATCGCCGAAACCGATCGCACCCTGCACGCCCTGCCGCTCTACCACTGCGCGCAGCTCGACGTGTTCTTCGGCCCGGCCATCTACATCGGCAGCAGCAACGTCATCACCAGCAAACCCACGCCCGACAACCTGCTCGCGCTGATCGAACAGCACCAGATCACCAGCTTCTTCGCGCCGCCCACGGTGTGGATCGCGCTGCTGCGTTCGCCGCTGTTTGACGCCAGCAAGCTGGGCAGCCTGGCCAAGGGCTACTACGGCGCGTCCATCATGCCGGTGGAGGTGCTGAAGGAACTGGCCGCTCGACTGCCGGCCGTGCGGCTGTGGAACCTGTACGGCCAGACCGAGATCGCGCCGCTGGCGACCATGCTTGGGCCCGACGACCAGCTGCGCAAACCCGGCTCCTGCGGCAAGGCGGTGCTCAACGTGGAAACCCGCGTGGTCAACGACGACATGCAGGACGTGGCCGTGGGCGAGGTCGGCGAGATCGTGCACCGCTCGCCGCACCTGATGCTCGGCTACTTCAACGACCCCGAGCGCACGGCGGCCAGCTTCGAGGGCGGCTGGTTCCACAGCGGCGACCTCGCCGTGATCGACGACGAAGGCTTCATCACCGTGGTCGACCGCAAGAAGGACATGATCAAGACCGGCGGCGAAAACGTGGCCAGCCGCGAGGTGGAAGAAATGATCTACCGCCTGCCCGCGGTGAGCGAGGTGGCGGTGATCGGCCTGCCCGACCCGAAATGGGTCGAGGCCGTGACGGCGGTCATCGTGGTCAAGGCCGGACAGGCACTCACCGAAGACGAGGTGCTGGCGCACTGCAACCAGCACATGGCGCACTTCAAATGCCCGAAACGCGTGGTGTTCACCGACAGCCTGCCGAAGAATCCGAGCGGGAAACTGTTGAAGCGGGAGCTTCGGCGGCGCCACGCGTGAAGGCCAGGTTCGCGCGTTCGCACCCGCCACACACACCCTATTTCCGCTGCATGCGCTCCAGGTGGTCGATCAGGTCGTCAATGCGCCGCTGTGCGGCCCGCTCGGCCTGCTCATCGGATCCGCCCACGTTCTTCACCCGATCAAAGTAGACGCTGCCCCAGACGGGCATTTCGCGCGTCCCGTGCGTGCCGATGTCCGCGGTGCCACGCCCGTCGATCATCGCGGCCACCCGGTCCTTCGGAAACACACCGCCATGGCGCCCGGCCAGCAGCGTCAGGTCGCTCGGACGGGTCACCAGAAAGGGCACCAACGGACCGTCACCTCGCCCGGCCACACCGTGACAGCTGGCGCAGCTGTTCTGGTAGTCCCAGCGGCCAGGGTCTCCCAGGCGCTGCGTCGGGACCTGTGCGTGCGCCGACGCCGCCAGCCACAAAACACCACCCGCCACCATCCACTTCCATGCCAACGTGTCCATGCTGCTTTCCTTTGTATTGAAATCTGTTGCGATCAGAAGACACAGTACCACCCATGGTTTGAAATGGTCTGTCGGGGAAA
>JAHIQV010000283.1 GCA_018903185.1 Gammaproteobacteria bacterium
GAAGGTGTTGGCGATGCCGCCGCCAACGATCAGGCCGTCCACGTTCTTGGCCAGCGCCTGCAGGATGGTGAGCTTGGTGCTGACCTTGCTGCCGGCGACGATGGCGATCAGCGGGCGCTTCGGGTTGGCGAGAGCCTTGCCGATGGCGTCCATTTCGGCGGCCAGCAAGGGGCCGGCGCAGGCGATGGGCGCGGTCTCGGCGATGCCGTAGGTCGTGCCCTCGGCGCGGTGCGCGGTGCCGAAGGCGTCGTGCACGAAGATGTCGCACAGGGTACCGAGCTTCTTGGCGAGTTCGGGGCTGTTCTTCTTTTCGCCTTTGTTCAGGCGGCAGTTCTCCAGCATCACCACCTCACCGGGCGCCACGGAGAAGTCGCCATCCACCCAGTTGGCGACGACGCGGATGTTGCGGCCCATGAGCTGGCCCATGCGGGCAGCGACAGGGGTCAATGAGTCTTCGGGTTTGAACTCGCCTTCGGTGGGGCGGCCCAGGTGCGAGGTCACCATGACGGCGGCACCGGCGTCCAGCGCCATCTGGATGGCGGGCATGCTGGCGCGGATGCGCGTGTCTTCGGTGATCTTGCCTTCGTCGTCTTGGGGCACGTTGAGGTCGGCGCGGATGAAGACGCGTTTGCCGCGGGCGAAACCGCTGGCGCAGACATCGCTGAATCGGAGGAATTTCATGGTGGTCCTCCCGATCAGTGGCGACCGACGTGCTGCACGAAGCGCATCATGTTGCAGGTGTAGCCGTACTCGTTGTCGTACCAGGACACGACCTTGACGAAGGTGCTGTCGAGTGCAAGGCCGGCTTCAGCGTCAAAAATCGAAGGCATGGAACAGCCGCGGAAATCGGTGGAGACCACTTTGTCGCTGGTGTAGCCCAGCACGCCCTTGAGCGCGCCTTCCGAGGCCGCCTTCATGGCCTTGCAGATGTCTTCGTAGCTGGCTTCCTGGTTCAGCTCGACCGTCAGGTCCACCACCGACACGTCGGAGGTGGGCACGCGGAAGGCCATGCCGGTGAGCTTCTTGTTCAGTTCGGGCAGCACCACACCCACGGCCTTGGCGGCACCGGTGGACGAGGGAATGATGTTCTCCAGGATGCCGCGTCCGCCGCGCCAGTCCTTGCTGGAGGGGCCATCCACGGTCTTCTGTGTCGCGGTGGCGGCGTGCACGGTGGTCATGAGGCCGCGCTTGATGCCGAAGTTGTCGTTGAGCACCTTGGCCACGGGGGCCAGGCAGTTGGTGGTGCAGGACGCAGCGGACACGATGGCCTCGCCCGCGTACTTGGCGTGGTTCACGCCGTAGACGAACATCGGTGTTGCATCCTTCGATGGCGCGGACTGCACCACCTTTTTCGCACCGGCATCGATGTGCTTCTGGCAGGTATCGCCGGTCAGGAAGAAGCCGGTGGACTCGACAACGACGTCGGCACCGATGTCGTTCCATTTCAGGTTGGCGGGATCTTTCTCGGCGGTCAGGCGGATTTTCTTGCCGTTGACGACCAGGTGGTTGCCCTCGACGGCCACGGTGCCCTTGAAGCGACCGTGCACGCTGTCGTATTGCAGCATGTAGGCCAGGTACTCGGGCTCCAGCAGGTCGTTGATGCCGACAACCTCGATGTCCTTGAACTCGGCTTCCTGCGTGACGGCACGGAACACCATGCGCCCGATGCGCCCGAAGCCGTTGATACCGATCCTGATGGTCATGGGGAAGTCTCCTCGATGGATAAAAAAATAAGAAAGGGCGTTCAGGCACTCGCCGCGGAGTCGCGGGCCGAGAGCGAGGTGGTCAACGCCGAAAAGTCGGGGATCACGCGGTCGGGGTTGCAGGCCTCGATGGGCTCGCCCATGTTGTAGCCATAGGGCAGCGCCCAGACGGCGATGCCCGCGTTGCGTGCGGTGGCCACGTCGATACTGGAGTCGCCCACGAACAGCGCACGATCACTGCTCATGCCGAATTGCTTCAGGCAGTCGGTGATACCAGCCGGGTTGGGCTTCTTCACCGGCAAGGTGTCGCCGCTGATGACGCGGTCGAACAGGGGTGCCATCTGGTGCGCATCGAGCACCGTCTGGGTATAACGCCCTTCCTTGTTGGTCATCACCACCAGCTTCACGCCCGCAGCGCGCAGCGCCTGCAGCGTTTCGCGCACGTGCGGGTAGAGGTGGCTGCGGGTGCCGCAGCGCTGCTGGTAGTGCTTGCCGAACTCGTGCTCGATGAGCTTGAAGCTGTCGGACTGGCGCACCGTGTCGGCCGTGGTGTCGCCGGTGAAGGCGAGCGCCTGGATCAGCAGCTCGCGCGTGCCGTGGCCGATCCAGTCGTTCACCTGTTGCTGGGTCACCGGCGGCAGGTCGAACTGCTTGAGCGTGTCGTTCACTGCGTCGGCGATCTCGGGCGCGGTCTCGATCAGCGTGCCATCGAGGTCGAACAGGATGAGGTCGTAGGGATATTTTTCAGTCACATCAAACACCATCAGGTTGAAGAAGCGTTGCGGGCGATGGGCAGCTCACCCAGAGCGCCGCGGAACTGGCTTTGCCAGGCCGCAGGCGCTGCCCCTTGAGGGGCGGAGCGCAGCGACGGGGGTGGTTCAGTGCGATCCGACAACGATGTGCTCGGGCAACGCTTCTTCGCGGCGGTGCGCCGCGCGGTGCACCAGGGTGCGCACGGCATCGCACACGCGGGCGCTGGTGATGCCGAAGTGCTGGTACAGGTCTTTCGCCGGGGCAGATTCGCCGAACGTCGCGATGCCGACCACCACGCCGGTGCGGCCCACGTACTTGCGCCAGAAGTCCGGGTGCGCAGCCTCCACCGCCACCGTGGGCAGCGACAGCGGCAGCACCATGTCCTGGTAGGCCTCGGACTGGCGGTCGAACACGTTGCTGCTGGGCATGGACACCACGCGGGTGCTGATGCCTTCGGCAGCGAGCGCCGCGTGGGCTTCCATCGCCAGCGAGGTTTCGGAACCGGTGGCCAGAATCACGGCCTTCGGGTGTTTGCCTTCGGCCAGCACGTAGCCGCCCTTGCGGATCTTCGCGACCATGGACACGTCGCTCAGGCGCGGCAGGTTCTGGCGCGAGAGACACAGCGCGCTCGGGCCGTCACGGCGTTCGATCGCGCATGCCCAGGCCACGGCGGTCTCCAGGCCATCGGCCGGACGCCACACGTCCAGGCCGGGAATGATGCGCAGGCTGGGCACGTGCTCCACGCTCTGGTGCGTGGGACCGTCTTCGCCGAGGCCGATGGAGTCGTGCGTGAACACGTGGATCACGCGCAGCTTCATCAGCGCGGCCATGCGGATCGCGTTGCGGCTGTAGTCGCTGAACGTGAGGAAGGTGCCGCCGTAGGGGATGTAGCCGCCGTGCAGCGCGATGCCGTTCATGATCGCGGCCATGCCGAACTCGCGCACGCCGTAGCTCATGTGGTTGCCCCACGCATCGCGCCCGGCCTTCACGCAACCCTTGAAGTTGGTGAGGTTGGAGCCGGTCAGGTCGGCACTGCCGCCGAAGAACTCGGGCACCAGCGGTGCCAGCACGTCGAGCGCGTTCTGGCTGGACTTGCGGGTGGCGAAAGCGTCGGCCTTGGCGGCGATGGCCTCCAGCACCTCGGGCAGCTTGTCGGCGAACGCGGGCAGCAGATCACCGGCCATGCGGCGCTCAAACTCGGCCGCTTCCAGCGGGTACTGCGCACGGTAGGCCTCGAAGCGTTCGCGCCAGGCGCGCTCGGCCGCAGCGCCGCGCTCGGTGGCGTTCCAGGCGGAGGCGATCTCGGCCGGAATCTCGAACGGCGGTGCGGTCCAGCCCAGTTGTTCGCGGGTGGCCTGCACCTCGGCCGCACCGAGTGCGGCGCCGTGCACGTCGTGCGTGCCGGCCTTGTTGGGCGAGCCCATGCCGATCACGGTCTTGCAACAGATCAGCGTGGGTTTGCCGTGGGGCAACACACCCTGCTTCTTCGCCTCCAGCAGTGCGGCTTCGATGGCAGCCGGGTTGTGACCGTCCACGTTGGGGATCACGTGCCAGCCGTAGGCGTCGAAGCGCTTGGGCGTGTCGTCGGTGAACCAGCCTTCGACGTGGCCGTCGATGGAGATGCCGTTGTCGTCGTAGAACGCCACCAGCTTCGAGAGGCGCAGCGTGCCGGCCAGCGCGCAGGCTTCGTGGCTGATGCCTTCCATCATGCAGCCGTCACCCAGGAACGCGTAGGTGAAGTGGTCGACGATATGGTGGCTGACGGTTTCGTCTTCGCGGTTGAACTCCTGCGCGAGCAGCTTCTCGGCCAGCGCCATGCCGACCGCGTTGGTGATGCCCTGACCCAGTGGGCCGGTGGTGGTTTCCACACCGGGGGTGATGCCCACTTCGGGGTGTCCCGCGGTCTTGCTGTGCAGCTGGCGGAAGTTCTTCAGCTCGCTCATCGGCAGGTCGTAGCCGGTGAGGTGCAGCAGCGCGTAGATCAACATCGAGCCGTGGCCGTTGGACAACACGAAGCGGTCGCGGTCGGGCCAGTGCGGGTTGACCGGGTTGTGTTTGAGGTGGCGGTTCCACAGCACCTCGGCAATGTCGGCCATGCCCATGGGCGCGCCGGGGTGGCCGGACTTGGCTTTCTCGACGGCATCGACAGCGAGCATGCGGATGGCGTTGGCCATCTGGCGGGCGAGTTCGGGGGAAGGTGTGGTCATGGTCTGTCCTTGGGATGCTTTTGTCTCGAATCTCAATACCGGCGGCGCGAGGTGCCTCCAACCGGGAACGCGATGGACCCGGCTGTGCCGGGCCACTCGCGTTGCCCCCTGGGGGGGTGACGCGCCATCAGGCGCGGCGCAGGGGGTCA
>JAHIQV010000284.1 GCA_018903185.1 Gammaproteobacteria bacterium
CGCTGGCGGAAAAGCGGTGGCGTTGTCAGGGTTGGACTGTAGCCGATAATTTCACATCCGTAAATACGTTTCTCTAAACGTAATCTGTAAACCCATCGAAAACGGCGATGCTGCTCGCCCGCCCGGGACGTTCAGAATGCGGGATGCGGGATGCGGGAAAGGTATTGGTTGGGAACCGTTGATCGCCAAGGCCTTTGCAGGTCTGACGAGGCGGGGCGCTCTGCGCCGCTCATGTCCCCCGGCGGCTGGAGCCGCCTCCTCCTTGACTTCGCTATGCAGAACACCCCGCCTCGCCAGACTGGGGGCGCGTAGGCTGGCCCGCAAATACGCCGGCCTGATCGCCTGCACGCAGACCAGTCGCGAACGCCGGTTGGTTGGCGCATTTGTATTCCCGCCACGAGCGCCCACCCGTGTGCAAGCCGCGAACGGCGGGTGGTTGACGCAGCGAAGTCAAGGAGGAGGCGGCCGCAGGCCGCCGGGGGACATGAGCGTAGTTGACCGCCCGGCGTTCGCGGCCACCCAACCAGTAGGCGCGCAACCCGGCGCAAACCACCAGGCAAACCTCTCACCAAAGAAGGCGAGAAGCAAGAAAAATCAGATGTCCGCTTCGCCAGCCATTTCGTCGACCACTTCGTCGGCAGGCTCATCCACCGGCGGCTTGACCAGGGTGACCGGCACCGGCGAAAGGCGCACCATTTCCTGCGACACCGAGCCCAGAACGGCCGCGCGCAGACCACCACCGTGGGCGGTCATGATCACCGCGTCGCAGCCGTTGCGCTCCACCATCTCAACCAGCATGTTCGCCGGGTCCCCGGTGGCCGTGTCCTGCGTCACCGGCAGCCCCGCAGCCTGAAGCATCAGCACGGCCGAGCGCATGAGGTCGTGGCCCGCGGCCTCGTTCACCTGTTCCAAAACCGCCGGATCGTGCGCCACCATCAGCTCGTACAGCGTGGCCGTCTCCTGCACATTCGCCACCACGAAACGCGCCTTGAGACCCGCGCTCACCAGACGCAGGGCGTGGCGCACCGCCAGCAAGGCATGTTCGGAACCGTCCACCGGAATCAGGATCTTGATCATTGTTGCTTTCCTCTTGGTTTTTGAATGGGGTGGTGGTTGTCAGAGAGGTCGCTCGTTGAGCACGCACCAGTACAGCTCGATGTGCTCCACGACGTCCATGAAATTGCTGAAGTTCACCGGCTTCTCGATGTAGGAGTTGACGCCGAGATCGTAGGCGGTCGTGAGGTCCCGGTCTTCGCGCGACGAGGTCAGCACCACCACCGGAATGCGGCGGAAACGCTCGTGCGCCTTGAGCTGGCGCAACACCTCCAGGCCGTTCACCTTGGGCAGGTTGATGTCGAGCAGGATCACCGCCGGCAAAACCTCGCCCGCCTCCCAGCGCGGCAGGAAAGCCAGCGCCTCCTCGCCGTCGCGGGCGACCTGGATCTGGTTGGCGAACTTCTTCTTGCTGAACGCGCGCAGCGTCAAATCCAGATCCATGGGGTTGTCTTCCACCAGCAGGATCGGCGGCACGGAAACCGAAGCATTCATTCGGGAAACTCCAGATAAAAAGTGGCACCGGCCCCGGGCTGGCTCTCCGCCCAGACACGCCCCCCCATGCGCTGAACCGCCTTGGCCACCAGCGCCAGGCCCACGCCAGTGCCCGGAAATTCTTCGGCCCGGTGCAGGCGCTGGAAGATGCCAAAGATGCGGTCGTGGTATTTCAGGTCGAAGCCGATGCCGTTGTCGCGTACCCACAGGATACGCCGGCCCGTCTCGTGGCGGGCGCCGATCTCGATCCGGGGTGACACGCTGCCCTGGCTGAACTTCAGGGCGTTGCCGATCAGGTTGCGCAGCACCACCGCCATGCCATCGCGGTCCAGCGGCAGCGTGAAGGACTCCATCGCCAGACGCACTTCGGCGCCCTGCTTCTCGATGTCGGCGTGGTAGCTGTCGACGATCTGTTCCACCAGCGGTAACAGGGCCACCGTCTCGTGGACCATGTCACGGCGTTCGATGCGCGAATAGGCCAGCAGGTCGGCGATCAGGTCCCCCATCTGCTGCACGCCCTTGCGGATGCGCTCGACAAACCGGCGGCCTTCGTCGTCGAGCCGCTCGCCGTATTCCTCCTCCAGCAGCTGGCTGTAGCCGTCGATCCCGCGCAGCGGCGCCTTGAGGTCGTGCGACACGGTGTAGGAAAACGCTTCGAGTTCCAGGTTGGCCTGCCGCAGCTGCGCCGTGCGCTCGACCACCCGCTCTTCCAGTTCCTGGTTCAGGCGCTTGAGCCGCTCCTCGGCGGCCACCGCCTCGGTGATATCGAGCAAGGTGCCGATGTAGCGCGGCCCCCGGCCGTCGCCGTCGGCTGAGCGCGAGATGCGGTGCACGGTGCGGCGCAGCCAGCGCATCGGGCCATTGCCCGGATCGGTGCGGAACACCAGTTCGCCCGTCTCCTCCCCGCGGCGGATGCGCTGCATGTCGTCGGCCACCATCGCCCGGTCATCGGGGTGGATGCGGGCGAGGTACTCCGCGTCCGACGGCATCCGCCCCGCCGGATCCAGTCCGATGTTGCGGAAGAGCTGAGCGGAAATCGTCAGTTGCTGGCTCTGCGCATCGCCCGCCCAGCTGCCAAGCTTGACCAGTGCTTCGGCCTGTTCGAGCATCTCCTTGTAGTCCTGCAGCGCCATGGCGGCCTGCCTGCGTTCGGTGACGTCCATGGTGGTGCCATACATCCGCGTGGCCTGGCCGGCGGCATCGAAGTCCACGCGTCCACGCTGCTCCACAAAGCGCACTTCACCGTTGACCACGATCCGGTGTTCGAAAAGGTATGCCCCGTCGGGTGGACGCTGCATGGCCCCCATGACCGCGGCCCGGACGCGCTCCAGGTCGTCCGGGTGCACGGCGCGCAGGAAGTTGTCCATGCCGGGTTCGACCCGATCGGGATCGCAGGCCAACAACCGGAACAGCTCACGCGACCACACCGTCTGGTTGTGAACCAGGTCCACCGTCCAGTTGCCCAGTCGCGCCACCGCCTGGGCTTCGAGCAGGCTCCGCTCGCTGTCCTGCAACGCCGCCTCGGCCTGCTTGCGCTCGGTCACGTCCTGGATGGTCGAGAACAGCTGACGGATGTGGCCGTCGCGATCACGCACGGCGCGCACATCAAGCTCGGTGTGCACCATGCGGCCGTCCTTGCGCACAAAGCGTTTGGCCATCTGGTAACCACTGCTCAACCCTGCCAGCAGCTCATCGAACAGCGCCAGGTTGCGCTCCAGGTCGCCCGGCGGGGTCATCTCCGCCCAGCTCATCTCCAGCAGCTCCTCGCGCGGATAACCCAGGATCTCGCACAGGCGGTCGTTCACCTGCAGCCAGCGCTTGTCCAGCGGCGAGGAGATGGCCATGCCGAGAAAGGGCAGCTCGTAGAACATGCGCAACTGCTCGGCCTGTTCGCGCTGCGCCAGCTGGGCTTCTTTCTGCACCGTGGTGTCGAGCAGGATGCCGCTGCTGGTGAGCACGTTGCCGCTCGCATCGCGGGTGAGCGAGGTGTGGTCCTCTACCCATGCCCAGTCGCCATCGGCCTTGCGGATGCGGTATGCCTGCCGGTACTCGTCCGGCCCGTGAGCGAAGTACCGCGTCACCTCGTCGTTCACCTGCTGCACGTCGTCGGGATGGATGAGATCGATGTACTGCCGCTGGCCGTCCAGCAAGTCGGTCGGCGCATAGCCCCACTGGCGCACCGAATCGCTGGCATAACTCACCGGCCAGCCCTCGGCGTTGCGCCGCTCGATCACCACCAGGGGCGAGCGGTTGACGAGTTCGTTCATGGTCCGTAACCGGTCCTGCCCGGCCTGCAGCTGTGCGGCCATGCGGTCGGCGGCCTCGCCGATGTGCGCCAGCTCGTCGCGCCCGATCAGGCCGGTGCGCACCGACAGGTTGCCCGCGCCCATTTCTGTCAGCGCCAGGGCCAGCCTTTGCGCGCGACGGAACCACAGCAGGTGCAACAGCAGCGCCAGCACCGCCACCGCGGCCAGCAGCACCAGGCCTTCCCGCACCAGTTCGGTCTGCTCGCTGGCACGGCGCAGGGCCAACGGGTAACGCATGTCCATCTGCACCAGCAAACGCTGGTTCCCCTGCAGCGGGACCAGACCGGTCAGGAGCGGCTGCTGATCAGGCCGCTCCACCACGATGGCTGACGGCGACGGCGCCACCGCCAGTGCCTGGAACTGGCTCGAAGCCCCACCCACCCGAGACAACACCGCGCTCAGCGGCTGCCCGATGTCCAGCCGCGACAGCGAGGCCAGCACCCGCTCTTCAGGCCCGACCAGATAGGCCTGGTTCAGGCCCTGGTGCAGCGCCAGACCGCCCACCAGCCGGTGCAGCAGCAAGGCGTTGCCCAGGCCCGCCTGCACGTCCATGCGCGCCTGCTCGATGCTCAGCCGCTCGCGCAGGCGCCGGCTTTCCTGCACGGACACATCCTGGTCGATCTGGCGCATCTGGTGGTCGTAGCGCAAGGTCATGGCCAGCAACGCAAACACGATCAGCAGCAGCGGCACCAGCCAGCGACCGGCGATGGTCAGGGGCCAGCGGGTCCAGCTCATGGGAAAACCTCCACCCTTCTGAACGGCCGGGCGGGGGCTCATGCACCACCTTTGCGGGCCTGCAAGCGCAGGGCCGGCTCGGGGTCCAGCAGGCGGCTCCAGTCTGGCGCCACCTTGATCATGCCCACGGCCTGCAGCGTCGTCACCAGCCGCAAGGCATCCTGCGCCAGCACCGGTGGCACGCCCGACAGCTGTTCGAGCGACTGCTCTGCTGAATAAAAGGTCAGTTTCTGGAGTGTGGCGAGGTAGTCCTCAAGCGAGATCTCCACCCCGGGGGCCAGCAGGCGGGCCGCGGCTTCGGGGTTCTCCTGCAGCGCCAGCAGTCCACGTTGCCAGCCGGCGAGCAGCGCATCGACCTGGGCGGAGCGCGCCTGCAGCGCGCTGGCACGCCCCACCAGCACGTCCACGATGTCGCCCGGCATCTGGCGACTGTCGAAGATGTCTTTGTAGCCCGCAGCGCGCAGCAGGCCAGCCATGGGCTCGTAAGACACCGCCACGCTCACGCGCCCGCTGCGCAGCGCCGACAGGTGCAAGGTGGATTCCATGTTGACCACATTCACATCGGTTTGCTCCAGCCCCGCCGCCTGCAGCAGGCGCTCCAGCATCAGCGCGCCCACGGAGGTGCCCTCCACCGCGATGCCCGCGCCGTGAAGCTGCGCAAGGTTCTGGATGGCCGGGTCGGCCAGCACCACGTCAGCGCCCGCGGAGGTGTCGAGCACGGCGACCACCCGCAGGTCAAAACCCTCATCGGCCAGGCGCAGGGCTTCGTCCAGTGTGAGGGCCGCCGCATCGAGCAGGCCGTTGCGGAAATGGCGCAGGGTCTCCGAGCTGGACGACAGCTCCACCACCTTGACCTGCTGCGTGTCGATCAGCTGCTGGTCACGCGCCAGCACCAGCGGGTCGTAGCCCAGCCAGGTGTTCATGCCCACGGTCAGCGGGGGCAGCGGCGGCTCGCTGCAGGCCGCCAGGCCCAGCCACAGGGTCAGGACACCGGTCACCAGGCCCGCTCGGGCCGTCGTCTGCCAGGCCTTCCATGCCAACTGCCGGCCGCTTGATCGCTGCGTTTCTGGGTGTTTCGTGGGTGTGTCCGGGCGCCCGGCGGGTGGTGACATGGTGGGTGGTGGCGTGGCTTCGAATGATTTTGTCACCAGTCCCCGGCCGCCGGCGGCGATGTTTGTTTTTCATGCACGAAATCCGGCCCGGTGTGGTGTCCCATCCACCAACCCGGAATAGGGGGCTGCAGAGAACACCCCGCTGGACAGTGGGTTCACTTTCAGATACTGTATGCATGAACAGTATCTGATGGATCATGCCCTCCCCCGCCCCAGCCCGCCTGCCCGACCCTCCGTTGGCCCGGCCTGCCCACAATGCCCCCCGCCCGGTGCCCGCACCGGGCGAGCTCTCCAGCGCCCTGCCCGCCGCCGTGGCGGCTGCGCTCTGGCGCGCCGACCAGCTGGGCAGCCCGGTGGCGGCCACCTGGTCCAGCGGCTTCGAGGCGCTGGACGCCGCCCTGCCCGGTGGCGGCTGGCCCGGCCACGGTGTCACCGAAATATTGAGCGCCCAGAGCGGCACGCTGGAATGGCGGTTGCTCGGGCCGCTGCTGCGCCAGGTGTGTGCCACCGGTCGCAGTGTGGTGCTGGTCGGCCCGCCCCGGCCGCCACACCCGCCAGGCCTGCGCTTGGACGGCATCGCCGAGCAGCAACTGGTCTGGGTGATGGCCGAGACGCCGGCCGAACGCCTGTGGTCCACCGAACAGCTGGTCAAGGCCAACGCCTGCGGTGCGCTCATCGCCTGGCTGCCGCAGGTGCGCGCCGAGCAGGTGCGC
>JAHIQV010000285.1 GCA_018903185.1 Gammaproteobacteria bacterium
CCAGCAGCGCCAGCAGCTGCAGCGACTGCTGCCAGCCCAGGTAGCAGGCTTCGGTGGGGATCATGGCCGGAATGCCTTGCTGCACTGCGGTCAGCTCCGTGCCCACCGACACCGCTTTCAGCGTGATCGTGGTGATCATCTGGCCGGGCAGGTTCGGGTCGTCGAACACATCGGTGTTCACGATGCGCTCATTGGGCACCAGCTCCAGGTATTTGCCACCAAAGGCGTGCACGTGGCCGCTGCTCATGTTGGTGAACTGCATGCGGTAGATGCCGCCCACCTTCGCGTCCATCTCCAGCACGCGGCCGGTGAAACCGTGCGGCGGCAACCACTTGGCCATCGCGTCCGGGTCGAGAAAAGCGCGGTACACGCGCTCGGGCGGTGCGGTCAACACACGGTGCAGGGTGACGGTGCCGGTGGTCATGGGAAATCTCCTGGGTGGCGGTTGGGGGTGACGGGTGAAGCGGCGGACAGCTGGCGCATCCACCAGCCTACGACGAAGCAGGGTGCCCGGTTTCGACAAACCCCGTGTTACCCACCTTGGCGCAGCGGTCACCTGTGCCTATCATGGTCTGCACGGCATGGCCGCCCCGTGGGGCGGCACGGCCGGCGTCCCGGGTGTTCACTCTCAAGGGGGCAGGCGACATGAAAGACGTTGACCAACTTTCACCCGTCAAACAGGGGCTGTGGTTCTACGGCGGCGTGACCACCTGCCATGTGCGCATCGTGCGCCACCACACCCTGTACGGCACCGGCAACGCCGACGACCCGCCCGAACTCGCCGGCGATCACGCCGTGGAGTGTTTCTACATCCGCTTCGACAAACCCCACACGCCCGTGCCCTGGTTGGACGGCGGCGCGGCCCTCTCGCTGCGCGAGGCTGTGTTTCTGGCCGAACGCAGGCTCGGCCCTGTGGTCAGCTGGGTCGACTGACGACGCTCAAACACTCGCCGCTGGAACCGGCCGCACGGTGTAGCTCGCCGTGCCTTGTGCCCAGGCCAACAGGCGGTCGATGTTTGGGTGTTTGCCCGGGTGCGTGCGCGCATCGGCCGTGTGTTCCGCGTACCAGTCCAGCCCCAGCGCCGCCGCTTCGGGCGTGATGCGGCCGCCGTGCATCGCGGCCAGGGCGGCGTACACCGCCAGCGAACCGGTCTGGCCCGGCCTGTTTTCAATCGTGGCCAACACCGCACCGTGGGCGTCCAGCAGTTGCAGCGCGGCGAGGTGGTGGGTGGCGGGCAGGGTCTTGAGTCGCTCGGTGAATTTCATGCTGGTTCGGGGAGGTTCGCAGTGGCTCTGATTCTTCCCGATTCATGTAAACCATGCGAAATTTTGTTGTGCCGTTCATAGACGGCCGCTGTGTGCAACCTTGCGCGCCAGCGCTGGCTCATGAAAACCCCGGTGTAGGATGGTCAGCCCCCAACCACCCACCAGGTGACGAGGCATGAACCCACCGACTTCCCGGCTCCCCGTACTCATCGCTGCCCTGGTCGCGCTCGCCGTGGCGGGTTACTTCGGCTGGCAGCAGTTCAAACCCGCGCCGGCACCGGTTGCCCCGGTCGCTGCGCCCTCGGCCGCCGCCCCGGAGGCGCCGCCTGCGCCGGTGGAGCCCGAGCCCACAGCCCCCGCCGTTGAGCACCCCGTCGAGCCACCGGCTGCTGATGCTGCCGCAGAACCCACCCCGCTGCCCGCGCTCGCCGGGTCCGACGAACACGTCAACGGTTTGCTCTCGGGCTTGCTCAGCCGCCGGAACGTGCTCACCTTCCTGCAGGTCGACGGTTTCGTGCGGCGGGTGGTGGCCACGGTGGACAACCTGGCGCGCTCGCAGGCGCCGGTGATGGTGTGGCCCGTCATCCCCACGCCCCAGCGCTTCACCACGCAACGCGGTGACAACGGCGCTGAAACCATCCACCCCGGCAACAGCCAGCGCTACGTGCCGCTGGTGCTGATGATCGAATCGGTGGACACCGGCAAAGCCGTGGACCTGTACCGCAGCCTCTACCCCCTGTTTCAGCAGGCCTACGAAGAGCTGGGCTTTCCGGGCCGCTACTTCAACGACCGGCTGGTCCAGGTGCTCGACCACCTGATCGCCACGCCGGTGCCCACCGGGCCGCTGGCCGTCACCCTGGTGGACGTGAAAGGTTCGGTCCCGTCCACACGCCCCTGGGTACGCTACGAACTGGCCGACCCGGCCCTGGAGTCCCTGTCGGCCGGGCGAAAGATGCTGCTGCGCACCGGCCCCGACAACCAGCGGCGCCTGCAGGCCAAGCTGAAAGACATTCGCCAGCGCGTGGCCAGGCCCTGAGCGCCCTGGCCCAGACGGAAAAACCGCCCATGACCCATCCCGCCTTCTATCCCATCGGCACCCCCGGTCAGGCCTGGGGACCCGCTGAAGTGGCCGCCTGGCGCGCGCAGCTGG
>JAHIQV010000286.1 GCA_018903185.1 Gammaproteobacteria bacterium
CAACCGCGCGACAGCACAGCGCTGGGCCTGAACAACGCAGCGCCATCGCGGCCACGCCCGCGGCAGACCTTAACGGGAACGCGCCAAAGGCGCTGTCAGCGCCCGCCGCGGGGTTTCATCGCCTTGCCGCCCACGCCGGCCCGCGGTGGCAGTCCGGTGTGCTGGGTCAAGATCGCACCGCGCTGGGGCTGCGCCGATTTCATCCCCGGTTTCACCACCGCGGCCATCTTCTCGCTGGCCTTGCCCACGGCGGTGCTGTTCTTGCGGCGCGCGCTCTGGTAGCTGCCGTCCGTCATGGGCTGGAAGGTCGGGATCAGGTGGTGTTTGCCGTTGCCGATCAGGTCGGCGCGGCCCATGGTCTTGAGCGCTTCGCGCAGCAGCGGCCAGTTGTTCGGGTCGTGGTAGCGCAGGAAAGCCTTGTGCAGGCGGCGGCGTTTGTCGCCGCGCACGATGTCCACCTTCTCGGCCCGGTCGTCCCGGTGCACGCCCTTGAGCGGGTTCAGGCTGGTGTGGTACATCGCCGTGGCCGTGGCCATGGGGCTGGGGTAGAAGGTCTGCACCTGGTCGGCGCGGAAACCGTTCTTCTTCAGCCAGATCGCGAGGTTCATCATGTCCTCGTCGCTGGTGCCGGGGTGGGCCGCGATGAAATACGGGATGAGGAACTGCTTCTTGCCCGCCTCTTCGCTGTACTTCTCGAACATCGTCTTGAAGCGGTCGTAGCTGCCGATGCCGGGCTTCATCATCTTGGACAGCGGCCCGCCTTCGGTGTGCTCGGGCGCGATCTTGAGGTAACCGCCCACGTGGTGCTGCACCAGTTCCTTCACGTATTCCGGGCTCTTCACCGCCAGGTCGTAGCGCAGGCCGGAGCCGATCAGGATCTTCTTGATGCCCCGGAGCGACCGCGCGCGGCGGTAGATCCTGATCAGCGGATCGTGGTTGGTGGTCAGGTTCTGGCAGATGCCGGGGTAGACGCAGCTGGGCTTGCGGCAGGCGGCTTCGATGGCCGGGCTCTTGCAACCCAGTCGGTACATGTTGGCCGTGGGGCCACCCAGGTCGGAGATGACGCCGGTGAAGCCGTCGACCTTGTCGCGGATGTCTTCGACCTCCTTGATGATCGAGTCTTCCGAGCGGCTCTGGATGATGCGGCCTTCGTGCTCGGTGATGGAGCAGAAGGTGCAGCCACCGAAGCAGCCGCGCATGATGTTGATCGAGAAGCGGATCATTTCCCAGGCAGGGATCTTGGTCGCGCCGTCGTGTTGGCCGTGTTCGTCGGCGTAGGCCGGGTGAGGGCCGCGCGCGTACGGCAGGTCAAAGACGTGATCCATCTCGGCCGTGGTCAGCGGAATGGGCGGCGGGTTGATCCACACGTCGCGCGCCGTGGCGCCCTCGCCGTGCGCCTGCACCAGCGCGCGGGCGTTACCGGGGTTGGTTTCCAGGTGCAGCACGCGGTTGGCGTGGGCGTAGAGCACCGCGTCGCTTTTGACCTGCTCGTAGCTGGGCAGGCGGATGACGGTGCGCTCGCGCGGCAGTTTGGCGACGCCGCCTGCGCCTTGCGGGCGGTGGATGGTGATGGGTTTGTAGGCTGAAGCGCCTTCACCCCGGCCCTCTCCCGCAGGCGGGAGAGGGGGTTGGGAGCCATCTTCCTTGGAGCAGCTCTGCCCCTGGGCCTGCGCCTGTTCGCTGGTGGTCTGGTAAGGATTGATGTGGTCTTCGACGTGGCCGGGCTGGTCCACCTCGCTGGAATCGAGCTCGATCCAGCCCTCGGCCGTGGGGTCGTGCGGGCGGCGCACGAAGGCGGTGCCGCGCACGTCGGTGATCTGCTCGATGGGTTCGCGCGTGGCGATGCGGTGTGCCACCTCGACCAGCGCGCGTTCGGCGTTGCCGTACAGCAGCAGGTCGCACTTGGCGTCGACCACGATGCTGCGGCGCACCTTGTCGCTCCAGTAGTCGTAATGGGCGATGCGGCGCAGGCTGCCTTCGATGCCGCCGAGCACGATGGGCACGTCCTTGTAGGCCTCGCGGCAGCGCTGGCTGTAGACGATGGCCGCGCGGTCGGGGCGTTTGCCGCCCACGTCACCGGGCGTGTAGGCGTCGTCGCTGCGGATCTTCCGGTCCGCCGTGTACCGGTTGATCATGGAATCCATGTTGCCCGCGGTCACGCCCCAGAACAGGTTGGGTTTGCCCAGCGCCTTGAAAGGCTCGGCGCTCTGCCAGTCGGGCTGGGCGATGATGCCGACGCGAAAACCCTGCGCCTCCAGCACGCGGCCGATCACCGCCATGCCGAAGCTGGGGTGGTCGATGTAGGCGTCGCCGGTCACCAGCACGATGTCGCAAGAGTCCCAGCCCAGCTGCTCCATCTCGGCGCGGCTCATGGGCAGGAACGGCGCCACGCCGAACCGCTTGGCCCAGTAGGGGCGGTAGCTGGTCAGCGGCTTGGCGGCGCGCGCGAAAAAGGAGACGTCGACGGGGGCGTTCATGGGGGGCAATCGGGGGATAACCCGCAAGTGTACGGTTTACCCCCTGCCCCGCCACTTCATAGGGCTGCTTGTGTCAAAGGTCTTTCAGTGCCGCGTTG
>JAHIQV010000034.1 GCA_018903185.1 Gammaproteobacteria bacterium
CCATCGGCCGCGGTGGGCAGAATGTGCGCCTGGCTTCGGAGCTGACCGGCTGGCGCATCAACATCATGACGGCTGACGAGTCGGCCCAGAAGCAGGCCGAAGAAGCCGACGGCATCCGCAAGATCTTCATGGCCAAGCTGGACGTGGACCAGGAGATCGCCGACATCCTCATCGAAGAAGGCTTCACCAGCCTCGAAGAAGTGGCCTATGTGCCGCTGCAGGAAATGCTGGAGATCGAATCGTTCGACGAAGACACCGTGAACGAACTGCGCACCCGTGCCAAGGATGCCCTGCTGACCATGGAAATTGCCCGGGAAGAAAGCGTCGAGGAAGTCTCGCAAGACCTGCGCGATCTCGATGGCGTCACCCTGGAACTGGTTGCCAAGCTGGCCGACGGTGGTGTGCACACCCGCGACGAGCTGGCCGACCTGGCCACCGACGAATTGACCGACATCACCGGCCAGACGCCTGAAGAGGCTACCGCTCTGATCATGAAGGCCCGCGCTCACTGGTTCACCAATGACGAAACGCCTGCATCGAACGGAACCGCGGAGGCCTGAGCGGAGAAAAGAACCTATGACAAGTACCACCGTCGCCGAATTGGCTGCCGAGCTGAACAAGCCCACCTCATCGCTGCTGGAGCAACTCTCTGCGGCCGGGGTGCCCAAGAACGCGGGCAACGACCCGATCACCGAGTCCGACAAGCAGAAGCTGCTGAACCACCTCAAGGTCAGCCACGGCACTGCGGGCGGTGAACGCAAGAAGATCACGCTGGTGAAAAAGTCCACCAGCGAGATCAAGCAGGCCGATGCCACCGGACGTGCCCGCACGATCCAGGTGGAGGTGCGCAAGAAGCGCACCTTCATCAAGCGCGATGACGAGGTGGTCGTGCCTGAACCCGTGGCCGAGCCACAAGAGCCAGCCGCCCCGGTGGTCGACGAAGCCGAACTCGCTCGCCGCGAGGAAGACGCGCGGCGCCAGGCAGAGCTGCTGCGCCGCCAGGAAGAAGAGCTGACGCAGAAGCGCCTGCAACGCGAAGCCGAAGAAGCCCGGGCTGCCAAAGCCGAGCAGGAACGTCTGGCGACCGAAGCGGCCGAAGCCACCGCACGCGCCGAGCGTGAAGCCGCCCAATCCACGGCTTCAGTCGATGCCGCGGGCAGCGCTGCAGCCCGCATCGCCGAACACGAAAAAGCCCAGGCCGCGTCGCTGGAACGTGAATCGGCCGCTCGCGTGCTGGCCGACAAGAAGGCAGAGGTCCAGAAGGCCGACGACCTGCGCGCCCAGGACCTGATCGAGCGTCGCCGCAAGGCCGAAGCCGAAGCCGCCAACATCCGCGCCATGATGGCTGCGCCGGCCAAGACCATGGTCGCCAAGAAGCCCGAGCCCACGCCGGATCCCAAGGCCATCAAGGGCACGCTGCACAAGCCCGCTGGCACGCCGGGCGCCAAGCCCGCGGGCACGACCGCGGCTGCAGCTGGCGCCGCCGCCGGTGCCGGCAAGAAAGAAGTCAAATCCGAAAACCTGTCTTCCACCTGGAAAGACGACGCGGCCAAGAAGAAAGAAATCAAGACCCGCGGTGACACCAGCGCCGGGCGCTCCAACTGGCGCGGTGGTCCGCGCGGTGGTGGCCGTCGCAACGACCGCGACAGCCGTGACACGGGTCAGAGCAGCTTCGTGGCGCCGACCGAATTCAAGGTCATTGAGGTGCACGTGCCGGAGACCATCACGGTCGCCGAACTGGCGCACAAGATGAGCCTGAAGTCGTCGGAAGTCATCAAGCAGTTGATGAAGCTGGGCCAGATGGTCACCATCAACCAGCCGCTGGACCAGGACACCGCCATGATCCTGGTGGAAGAACTGGGTCACAAGGCCATCGTTGCCGCGCTGGACGATCCAGAAGCGTTCACGGACGAAGACAGCGAACAACACGAAGCCGAGCTGCTGCCGCGTGCCCCGGTCGTGACCGTGATGGGCCACGTGGACCACGGCAAGACCTCGCTGCTGGACTACATCCGCCGTGCCAAGGTGGCCGCGGGTGAAGCCGGTGGCATCACCCAGCACATCGGTGCCTACCACGTGGAAACACCGCGTGGCATGGTGTCCTTCCTCGATACCCCGGGTCACGAGGCGTTCACCGCCATGCGGGCCCGTGGTGCGCAGGCGACCGACATCGTGATCCTGGTGTGCGCGGCCGATGACGGCGTCATGCCGCAAACCAAGGAGGCCATCAAGCACGCGAAAGCGGCGGGTGTTCCCATGGTGGTCGCATTGACCAAGATCGACAAACCCGGCGTCAACCTGGAAAAGGTGCGCTCGGAGCTGGTGGCCGAAGAAGTCGTGCCCGAAGAGTTTGGCGGCGACGTGCCCTTTGTCAACGTGTCGGCCAAAACCGGCGAGGGCGTGGACGCCCTGCTGGAGCAGGTGCTGCTGCAGGCCGAAGTGCTGGAGCTCAAGGCGCCTGTCGATGCCATGGCCAAGGGCCTGGTGATTGAAGCGCGTCTGGACAAGGGCCGCGGTGCCGTGGCCACGGTGCTGGTTCAGAGCGGTACGCTCAAGACCGGCGACGTGATCCTGGTTGGTCAGACCTCGGGCCGCGTGCGCGCCATGCTCGACGAGAACGGCAAGACCATCAAGTCCGCCGGTCCTTCCATTCCGGTGGAAATCCAGGGTCTGTCGGAAGTCCCGCAGGCCGGTGACGATTTCATGGTGATGACCGACGAGCGCCGTGCGCGCGAGATCGCTACCTACCGCGCCGGCAAGTTCCGCAACACCAAGCTGGCCCGGCAACAGGCCGCCAAGCTGGAAAACATGTTCACCGACATGTCGGCGGGCGAAGTCAAGGTCTTGCCCATCATCGTCAAGGCCGATGTGCAGGGTTCCCAGGAAGCCCTGGGCGCTTCGTTGCTCAAGCTCTCGACCGACGAGGTCAAGGTGCAAATGGTGTTCTCCGGCGTGGGCGGCATCAGCGAGTCCGACGTCAACCTGGCCATCGCCTCCAAGGCCGTGATCATCGGTTTCAACGTGCGCGCCGACGTGGGTGCGCGCAAGCTGGCCGAAGGCAACGACGTGGATCTGCGTTACTACAACATCATCTACGACGCCGTCGATGAGTTGAAAGCGGCGATGTCCGGCATGCTGGCGCCCGAGAAACGCGAAGAAATCATCGGCTCGGCCGAGATCCGCACCGTGTTCGTGGCGTCCAAGATCGGTACCGTGGCAGGCTGTATGGTCACTTCGGGTCAGGTCACCCGCAACGCACACTTCCGTCTGCTGCGCGACAACGTGGTGATCTACACCGGCGAGATCGACACCTTGAAGCGCCTGAAAGACGACGTTCGCGAAGTCAAGGAAGGCTTCGAGTGCGGTATCAAGCTCAAGAATTACAACGACATCAAAGAGGGCGATCAGCTCGAGTTCTTTGAGATCAAGGAAGTGGCGCGTACCCTCTGATCGGGGTACGTTTCGAGCACCGTCATGGCTGTCAAGAAGTCTTCCACTCCCAACCGCGGTTTCCGCGTGGCCGACCAGATCCAGCGCGATCTGGCCGAGCTGATTGCGCGCGAGCTCAAAGACCGCCGGGTCGGCATGATCACGATCAACGCGGTTGAGGTCACGCCCGACTACGCGCACGCCAAAGTGTTCTTCAGCCTGTTGACTGGCGACCCTGAAGAAACCCAGCAAGGCCTGGACGCGGCCGCCGGATTTCTGCGCAGCGGGCTTTTCAAGCGGCTGCATATCCACACCGTGCCCACGCTGCACTTCATATTTGACCGCACCACCGAGCGCGCGTCAGACATGAACGCCTTGATATCCAAGGCGGTGGCTTCGCGTTCCAAAGACGAGGAATGACCATGCAGCGCCAAAGCACCAGGGTGCAACGGCGCCCTGTGCATGGGGTGCTGCTGCTAGACAAACCGCTGGGTCTCTCCAGCAATCAGGCCTTGCAAAAGGCCAAGTGGTTGCTGCGCGCCGAAAAAGCCGGCCACACCGGCACGCTGGACCCGCTCGCCACGGGTGTGCTGCCCCTGTGTTTCGGTGCCGCCACCAAGTTCAGCCAGTTGCACCTTGACGCGGACAAGACCTATGAGACCACCGTGCGCCTGGGCCTGAAGACCAGCACCGGCGATGCAGAGGGGGAGGTGATCGAGACCCGCGCCGTGACCTGTACCCCGGGCCAGGTGGTCGAGGTGCTCGACCGCTTCATGGGTCCGATCGCGCAGGTGCCGCCCATGCACAGTGCGCTGAAAAAAGACGGCAAACCGCTGTACGAATACGCCCGCGACGGCCAGACGGTCGAGCGCGAAGCGCGCCAGGTGGTGATTCACGATTTGGACCTGCTGGACATGCAGCTTGATGGCGACACGCCTTGCCTGCAACTGCGCGTGCGCTGCAGCAAGGGCACCTACATCCGCACCCTTGGGGAAGACATCGGCGAAGCGCTGGGCTGTGGCGGGCACCTGACCATGCTGCGCCGCACCGCCACCGGGCCTTTTGACGTCACACAGTGCATCACCCTGGATGCGCTGGCTTCGGAAGACGAAGGTCAGCGTCTGGCGCACCTGGCGCCGGTCCAGGTCTTGCTGGAAGGACACGTGCCGGTCACGCTGGACGCCGACAATGCCGGGCGCTACCTCAGTGGTGTGCGCAGGCGAGGCGATTGGCCTGACCAGAGCCAGGTGGCGGTGTTCGGCCCCGCGCCGGCGACCTCTACCGAAACCTCAAACCCCTCGGCGGTCCTGCTCGGCAGTGGCCACACCGAGGGCGGCGAACTCATCCCGGGGCGGCTGCTGAGCCCCATCGAAATACAGCAAATCCTGGAAACCGCAACATGAGCAAACAGATCCGCAACATCGCCATCATCGCCCACGTCGACCACGGCAAAACCACCATGGTCGACCAGCTGCTGCGCCAGTCGGGCACCTTCGCCGAGCACGAAAAAGTCGTGGACACGGTGATGGACAACAACGCCATCGAAAAAGAGCGTGGCATCACCATCCTGGCCAAGAACTGCGCCGTGAGCTGGCAGGGCACGCACATCAACATCGTCGACACCCCCGGCCACGCGGACTTCGGTGGCGAAGTCGAACGCGCCCTGTCCATGGTGGACGGTGTGGTGCTGTTGATCGATGCCCAGGAAGGCCCGATGCCGCAGACCCGCTTCGTGACCAAGAAGGCGCTGGCCCTGGGCCTCAAGCCCATCGTGGTGGTCAACAAGGTGGACAAGCCCGGCGCCAACCCCGACAAGGTCGTGAACGCCGCTTTCGACCTGTTCGACAAGCTGGGTGCCAACGACGAGCAGCTGGACTTCCCCGTGGTCTATGCCTCCGGCATCAACGGCTGGTCCTCGCTGGAAGAGGGCGCGCCGGGCGAGCAGTGGGGCCCCGACATGTCGGCCCTGTTTGAAACCGTGCTCAAGCACGTGCCCGCGCAAACGGGCGATCCTGCTGCGCCGCTGCAGCTGCAAATTTCCGCACTCGATTTCTCGACCTTCGTCGGCCGCATCGGCGTGGGCCGCATCAGCCAGGGCACGATCAAACCCAACATGGACGTGCTGGTGATGGAAGGTCCCGACGGCAAGACCATCAAGGGCCGCATCAACCAGGTGCTGACCTTCCAGGGCCTGGACCGCGTGCAGGCCAGCGAAGCCGGCCCCGGCGAGATCGTGCTGATCAACGGCATCGCCGACATCGGCATCGGCGTGACCGTGACCGATCCCCTCACCCCCGCACCCCTGCCCATGCTCAAGGTCGACGAACCGACCCTGACCATGAACTTCTGCGTGAACACCAGCCCGCTGGCCGGCCGCGAAGGCAAGTTCGTGACCAGCCGCCAGATCTGGGACCGTCTGCAAAAAGAACTGCAATCGAACGTGGCGCTGCGCGTCAGCGAAACCAGCGAAGACGGCATTTTCGAGGTGATGGGCCGCGGTGAACTGCACCTGACCATCCTGCTGGAAAACATGCGCCGCGAAGGCTACGAGCTGGCTGTTTCCAAGCCGCGCGTGGTTTTCCGCGATGTCAACGGCGAACGCCACGAGCCGATCGAGCTGGTGACGGCCGACATCGAAGAGCAGCACCAGGGCGGCGTGATGCAGGCCCTGGGCGAACGCAAGGGCGAACTGGTCAACATGGAGCCGGACGGCCGCGGCCGCGTGCGCCTGGAATACCGCATCCCGGCCCGTGGCCTGATCGGTTTCACCAACGAATTCCTGAACCTGACCCGTGGTTCCGGCCTGATTTCCAACATCTTCGACAGCTACGAAGCGCACAAGGGCGACATCGCCAGCCGCAAGAACGGCGTGCTGATCTCCATGGACGACGGTGAAATCTTCACCTACGCCCTGGGCAAGCTGGACGACCGTGGCCGCATGTTCGTGAAGGCCGGTGACCCGGTGTACGAAGGCATGATCGTCGGCATCCACAGCCGCGACAACGACCTCGTGGTCAACGCCACGCGCACCAAGCAGCTGACCAACTTCCGCGTGTCGGGCAAGGAAGACGCGATCAAGATCACGCCGCCAATCGACCTGAACCTCGAGTACGGTGTCGAATTCATCGAAGACGACGAGCTGGTCGAAATCACGCCCAAGTCGGTCCGTCTGCGCAAGCGCTTCCTGAAAGAAAGCGACCGCAAGCGCAACCGCGACTGATGCATCTTCAACACGGCCTGGCGCCGTGTTGTTGATTCAGCACCATGCCTTTTCGCGCCTTGAGCCGCCTGAGCCACACCCAGGCGGTGTTCCTGATGATCGCGGTGACCCTGATGTGGTCCATCGCCGGGGTGGTGTCGCGCCAGCTGGAATCGGCAGCACGCTTTGAGGTGACCTTCTGGCGCAGCGCGTTCACGGCCTTGTCGTTGCTGATCATCCTGCCGGTGTGGCGTGCGGCCAGCCGTCAGGGGCGCGTGCAGCCGATCGACCCGCAGGAGCGCTCGGCCATCGGCAGAACCCTCCATCAACACTGGGGCCTGTTGCCCGAGTCGCGTGCGTTCTGGGTGTCGGGCGTGTGCTGGAGCGTGATGTTCACCGCTTTCATGCTGGCGCTGACCTTCACCAGCGTGGCCAATGTGCTCATCATCATGGCACTGGGCCCTTTGATGACGGCCTTGCTGGCGCGCTTTGCCATCGGGCAGCGCCTGCCGTTGCGCACCTGGCTGGCCATCGTGGCGGCCGGCGCGGGCATTGCCTACATGTACGGTAGCCAGATGCTGGCCGCCTTGTCCGACGCAGAGGCCAGCGCATCGGGTCTGTTGCTAGGCTCTCTTGTGGCGCTGTGCGTGCCGGTGGCCGCTGCCGTGAACTGGACCGTGGTGCAGCGCAGCCAGTCGCATGGTGAGTCGATCGACCTCGTGCCGTCGGTGCTGCTCGGTGCGGTCTTGTCCTCGCTCTACACGTTTGCGCTTGCGGTGCCGTTTGAGGCCACCGGGGGTGACATCGGCTGGCTGGCCTTGCTGGGTCTGGTGCAACTGGCCATTCCCTGCGTGCTTTCGGTGGTGTGTGCTCGCGTGCTCAAGGCCCCTGAAGTGTCCCTGCTGGCCCTGCTGGAGGTGATCTTCGGCATCGTCCTTGCATGGTGGCTGGCCAACGAGGTGCCGGGGCCCGAGGTGCTCACCGGCGGCAGCCTGGTGATCGTTGCCCTGGTGACCAACGAACTGCTGGGCTGGCGGTCGCGCGCGGGTACACCCCGCATACAGACCCTGAGTGCCGACGCCTGCGACTCCCAGACCGATTGAACCGAGGATCATTTCCATGACCAAAACGCCCCATTCCGAAACCCACGTCGTGGCCGAAGTCCGCGGCCGTGTGGGCTGCATCACGCTGAACCGGCCCAGGGCGCTCAACGCCCTGTCGCTGGGCATGATCCGCGACATCACCGCCGCCCTGATCGCATGGCGCGACGACACCCATGTGCTGGCCGTGGTGGTGCGCGGCATGGGCAAGGAAGGTCCATTCGGTGCTTTCTGTGCGGGCGGCGACATCCGGTTCTTCCATCAGGCAGCGCTGGCCGGCAACCCCGAGCTGGAGGACTTCTTCACCGAGGAGTACGCGCTCAACCACCTGGTCCACACCTACGCCAAGCCCTATATCGCGTTCATGGACGGCATCGTCATGGGGGGTGGCATGGGCATCAGCCAGGGGGCCAGCCTGCGCATCGTCACCGAGCGCAGCAAACTGGCCATGCCCGAAACCGGTATCGGCCTGTTTCCCGACGTGGGGGGCGGCTATTTCCTGAGCCGTTGCCCCGGTCGCCTGGGGGAATACCTCGGGCTCACGGGACACGCACTGGGTGGTACCGAGGCCATGACCATGGGCCTGGCCGATGCCTTGATGGACAGCGGCCGCCTGACCGGCTTGTGGGAAACGCTGGGCCAGACGCCGTTTGAAAGCGGCGAGGCTGTCGAGCGCTGGTGCCGCAACCACGAGCAGAAGGTCTTCACGCGGGTGGTCTGGCCGCTGGCCGAGATTGACCGGGTGTTTTCGCTGGACAGCGTGGGGGCAATCGTGTCTGCGTTGGCCGCGACCACCGGTGACTGGGCGGCACAGACGCTGGCGGTGTTGAACAAGCGCTCGCCCCTGATGCTGCACGTGGTACTGGAACAGGTGCGCCGGGCCCGCCGCATGGGCCTGGCCGACAACCTGCGCATGGAGCGTGACATGGTGCGCCATTGTTTCCAGCTGCGCCCCGGCACGGCGAGTGAAACGGTGGAGGGCATCCGCGCGCTGGCGGTGGACAAGGACCACGCACCGCGCTGGAACCCCGCACGCGTTGACGCGGTGACACCCGAGATGGTTGAGCCGTTCTTCGTCAGCCCCTGGCCTGCGCACGCGCATCCGCTGCGGTCCCTGAGCTGATCGGATCGTCAGAGACCGGCCGACAGACTCTGCACCCAGGCCAGCTGTTGCGGCAGGCACACGCGGCCGAGATCGTAGTGTGACTGGGCGAAGGCACGCGCCGCGGCGCCCAGCCGCTGGCGTTCGCTGGCGTCGTCCAGCAGCGCGCCAATGGACCGCACCAGCCCCGCCCGGTCGAAAAAATCCACGAGTTGACCGGTTTTTCCCGGCGCGATCACCTCGCGCACCGGCGCGGTGTCACTGGCCACGATCGCGGCACCCACGCTCATGGCTTCCAGCAGGCTCCAGCTCAGCACAAAAGGG
>JAHIQV010000287.1 GCA_018903185.1 Gammaproteobacteria bacterium
CGGGCGAAGAAGCGGTTTGTTTCCTGAACATCGGCACCGTCTCCAAACGCAAGGCACGACGCCTGCACCCCGAGGTGCAGAACTTTGTCAGCACGCTGTGACCGCCCTGCTTCGGAACGTCTCTGGCGTTCCCCCGTCGCAACCGCAAACGTGCCATGTGTGATCACCACATGTTCCGAGTCCAGCAACCCAGCTATCGCAATCTAGTCCGCACAAGCCAGTTGTGCTGGTGAGACAACAAACAGAGATCCGTTTTTTGGCCCACTTTTTCCCCACCAGAAACGACTACGCCACCCGAAGGTGGCGTAGAGCGTTGTCATGTATGACAATTTTTGGTGGGCGGTGCAGGGTTCGAACCTGCGACCCCTGCCGTGTGAAGGCAGTGCTCTACCACTGAGCTAACCGCCCGATTGATCTGACCGATCTCTCGGAAGCCTCAAATTATAGCGTCTTATTTGGGTCGTTTTTCCGCTGCGCAGAAAAAATGGACAAGTGCGCGTTCAAGCCATTTCCAGCGACCGCCAAAGCGTCTTGCCTTTGCAGGCCTTGTCCAGATCGGCCAGCGCGGCATCATGCCCCTGCAGCTCCTGTTCATTGGCGTGAAGCACGGGCAGTTCGAACCCGGACAGATCGATCACGATGGCTTCTACGCCCGCTTCGCTGCTTTCATTCCCTTCAATCAGCAACGCGTCCTGGCCACGCGTCATGTTGATGTAGACGTCGGCCAGCAGCTCGGCATCGAGCAACGCACCGTGCAGCGTGCGCCCGGAGTTGTCCACGCCCAGCCGGTCGCACAGCGCGTCCAGGCCGTTGCGTTTGCCCGGAAACATTTCCTTGGCCATCACCAGGCTGTCGGTCACCTGGCCGATCACGGTACGCAATGGCGGGCGCCCCAGACGTTCCAGCTCCTTGTTGAGGAAGCTGATGTCAAACGGCGCGTTGTGGATGATCAGTTCGGCGTCGCGCAGGTAGTCCAGCAGCTCGTCGGCGATCTGCCCGAACTTGGGTTTGTCGCGCAGGAATTCGTTGCTGATGCCGTGCACCTTGAGCGCGTCCTCGTGGCTGTCGCGCTCCGGGTTGACGTAGAAGTGCAGGTTGTTGCCGGTGAGCTTGCGGTTGAGCAGTTCAACACAACCGATTTCAATGATGCGGTCGCCGCTGTCGGCGGACAGGCCGGTGGTTTCGGTATCGAGGACGATCTGACGCATGTTCTTCCCTCATATCTGTGTGTGACATCAGCGGCGATCCGGCGCCCGGCCGGATCAGCCCCCTTGGGGGGCAGCGACCCGCTCAGCGGCGGAGCCCCGGGTCCCCACCGGCGGTGGGGAGACGCCAGGGGGTCAATGATTCTCTTTGGCGTGGTTGATCGAGTACTTGGGTATCTCGATGGTCACATCCTGCTGAGCCAGGATGGCCTGACAGGACAGGCGCGAGTTGGGTTCCAAGCCCCAGGCGCGGTCGAGCAGGTCTTCTTCGTTGTCGTCCAGCTCGTTGAGGCTGTTGAAACCTTCGCGCACGATCACGTGGCACGTGGTGCAGGCACACACCATGTCGCAGGCGTGTTCGATCGGGATGTTGTTTTCGAGCAGCGCCTCGCAGATCGAGGTGCCAGCCGGTGCGTTGACCTGGGTTCCCTGCGGACAGTATTCGGGGTGGGGCAATATCTTGATGATGGGCATGGGGGTTCCTGTGCGTCGGTCCGCGGCGGGTCTCAGACTTCTTCGAGCCGTTTGCCGGCCAGGGCATGCTGGATGCCCCGGTTCATGCGCATGGCGGCAAAGGCTTCGGTGCCCTTGGCAAGCGCTTCGGTGGCGGATTCGATCGCGGCGGTGTTGTCGCCGGAGGTGATCTGGCCCAGTTGGGCGATGAGATGGTGAATGGACTCCAGCTCTGCGGGCTCCAGCAGGTCGGCGTCGGCCGCCAGCGCACTGTGTGTGGCGGCGATCATGCGGTCGGCGTCCACCCGGGCTTCGACCAGCGCGCGCGCCTGCATGTCTTGCTGGGCGGTGGCAAAGCTGTCCTTGAGCATGGCGGCGATCTGTTCGTCCGACAGGCCGTAAGCCGGCTTGACGTCGATCGTCGCCTCGACGCCGCTCCCCTGCTCTTTCGCATGGACAGACAACAGGCCGTCGGCATCCACCGTGAAGCTCACGCGGATGCGCGCTGCACCCGCCGCCATGGGGGGGATGCCCCGCAGCGTGAAGCGCGCCAGACTGCGGCAGTCGGTCACCAGATCGCGTTCGCCCTGCACCACGTGCAGCGCCAAAGCGGTCTGGCCGTCCTGGTAGGTGGTGAAGTCCTGCGCGAGCGCGGTGGGAATGGGGCTGTTGCGCGGCACGATGCGCTCGACCAGACCGCCCATGGTCTCGATACCGAGCGAGAGCGGGATCACGTCGAGCAGCAGCAGGTCGCCGTCGCGGCTGTTGCCGGCGAGTGCATTGGCCTGGATCGCCGCGCCCAGCGCCACCACCTCGTCCGGGTTCAGGTTGACCAGGGGTTCCTGACCAAAGAACTCGCCCACAGTGCGGCGGATCACCGGCATGCGGGTGGAGCCGCCCACCATCACCACGCCCTTGACTTCGTCCTTGGCGATGTGCGCATCGCGCAGCACCTTGCGCACGGCGGTCATGGTGCGGGCCGTGAGTGCGGTGGTGGCGGCCTCGAACTGGGCCGGCGTGACGGTCTGGCGCAGCGTCTGGCCGCCGACCACTGCTTCGAACACCACATGACCGGTGCTGGCATCCACGGCCGACAGGGCTTCCTTGCAGCGGCGGGCCTCTGCGTGCAGACCCGCACGCTCGGAAGCATTCAGAGGCGTGGTCACGCCCTGCTGCGCCAGCACCCAGGCAGCCAGCGCCTGGTCAAAATCGTCACCACCCAGCGCGGAATCACCGCCGGTGGCCATGACTTCGAAGACACCCCGCGTCAGGCGGAGGATGGAGATGTCGAAGGTGCCGCCGCCGAGATCGTAGATGGCGTAGATGCCTTCCGAGCCGTTGTCCAGCCCGTACGCGATCGCTGCGGCGGTGGGCTCGTTGATGAGGCGCAACACGTTGATGCCGGCGAGCTGCGCCGCGTCTTTTGTGGCCTGGCGCTGCGCGTCGTCAAAGTACGCGGGCACGGTGATGACCGCGCCAAACAGCTCGTCGTCAAAACTGTCTTCGGCGCGAAAACGCAGCGTCGCGAGAATTTCGGCGCTCACCTCCATCGGTGTCTTGCGCCCGGCGATGGTGTCGACCACAGCCATGCCGTTCTCTTCAACGATGGTGTAGGGCAGCTTGTCAGCGTCAGCCACCTGCGCGCGCGTGCGGCCCATCAGGCGCTTGACCGAGCTCACGGTGTTCGCAGGATCGCTGACCTGCGCAGCCAGAGCGTCGAAGCCGATCTGGCGACCGGAGCCGCCTTGCGCCGGGTCGAGGTAGCGCACCACGCTGGGAAGGATCACG
>JAHIQV010000035.1 GCA_018903185.1 Gammaproteobacteria bacterium
GCAGGCCCTTGAGCTGCGGGTAACGCAGCAGCTCCACCGACGCAAAAAAGGCGTCCATGTCCAGGTGCGCGATGCGCCGGGGCAGGGGGGCGTGTGGGTTGGTGGGGGCGGTCACGGCGCCAAGCATAGCGCTGTGGATGCGCGGTGCGGCGGGCTAAGATGGTCCATCTGCGCAGCGCCGTCGCGCTGCCGTTTTCTGGGAGCGCCAACATGAACGCACTGTCCCGCCTGATCGCCGCCCTGCTCGTGGGCGCGGGCATCGCCGTCGCCGGTTTTTCGGTGAGCCAGGGTCTGGAGCGCTTCCGCATGTCGGACCGCTCAGTCACCATCAAGGGCCTGGCCGAAAAGGATGTGGAGAGCGACTTCGCCATCTGGACGCTGAGCTTCCGCCGCGCTGGCAACGAGTTCGGCACCGTGCAGCAGGCGCTGGCCGCCGACCGCGAAAAGGTGCTGGCCTTTTTGAAGGAGCGCGGATTCACCGACGCCGAACTCGAAGCCCGGCCGCTCCAGGTGCAGGACCTGATGGCGCGCGACTACGCGCAGGGCAACGTGCCTTTCCGCTTCAACGGCAGTGGCCAGGTGCTGGTGAAGACGAGCCGCGTGGCCGATGTGGCCAGCGCCGCGCTGGCGGTGGACCCGCTGATCCAGGGTGGCATCCAGCTTGGGGGCGACGGCGAAGGCGCCAGCGGCCCGCGCTACCAGCTGCGCGGCTTCAACGACATCAAGGCGCCGCTGCTCGCCGAAGCCACACGCAACGCGCGCGAGCAGGCCGACAAGTTCGCGGCCGAAGCGGGGGCCAGCCTCGGCCCGTTGAAAAACGCCAACCAGGGCGCGATCCGCATCACCGGCACCGACGGCAACGACTTCGATGACGGCAGCTCGCGCAGCAAGCGGCTGCGCGTGGTGAGCACGTTCGAGTATGAGTTGAGGTAGAGCACCCCCCGCAGCGCTTCAAGCGTCGGGTCGCGCTTCGGACGCCTCTGCTGCGGGCGTGTCGCCTTCCGTGTCCCCGGGAATGCCTGACCAGCTTTCCCAGCCCGGGCCAAAGGTTTCGATGGGGTGCTGCGTGCGCTCCGAGCCGTTGCCGCAGAGCAGGTCGTCGGCGGCGCAATAGCGGTCACAACCCCAGCAGTTGCGCTCGGGGTGGGGTGGGTTGACCGGGAAGCGTTTGGCCATGACCGAAGGCGGTTGGCGCACCCGGAACCTCAGATCGACTTCTGCACCAGCCAGCCCTTGAACAGCCAGGGCAGGCTGGGGCTGGCGCCGGCGGGTACGCCGCCTTTGCTCTCGGCGCTGACGGCCAGTTCGGTCACACCTTGCAGATCGGTCTCTTTCACCGGCATCTGCAGCGTCTTGTATTTGCTCTCGATCACGCCCAGCGAACGCGGTGCGGCATCGCCCGCGATGGCCCAGACCTGCATGCTGTCTTCGCGGCCTTCTTTCACGTCGTTGAGCCGCTGCAGCAGCAGGGCACCGTCCTTGGGGTTGTAGGTGGCGAGCATGGCGGGCTTTTGCTGGTTGTCCTGCAACAAGGCCACCTGGCGGATCTGTGGCACCTCAACCAGTCGGGCCTGGGCGTGCTGGATCTGCGCCTGCAGCTGCGTCATCAAGCTGCTGTGGGCAGCCCAGCCGATCAGCAGCACGAGCAGCAAAAAAATGGCCAGTGCGCGCCACCAGGGGCTGACGCGGCGGTCGGAAATTTCGGTGGAGTTGATGGATGTCATGGCGGTAGCGGTTTTCTTTTTCCCATTCAGGTGAAGTGGGATTACCATCGGCCCCTTTTCGGGAGTTTCAGGCACGGCGCATTCTCCCACGCACCCCCACGTCAGACGACTTCGCTGCGATGTCCATCAACGAATCCGACCAAACCATCACCGACTGGCCCGACAGCGGGTCAGAGGTGCCCACGCTGCCCGTTGGCCGCCTGGTGTATGCCAGTGTGTGTCTGGTGCAGGAGGCGGTGCTGGACGAGATGCGCCGCATCCGCGACCACGCCTTGGCACACAACGGGCCGGAGGGCATTCGTGTGGCGCTGCTGTACATGAGCGGCTGGTTCGTCGAATGGATGGAGGGGCCCGAGGGCGCGATCCAGGCGCTGTTGCAACGCGTGGCGCAGGATCCTCGACACCAGGGGATCAAGGTGATTCACCGCAGCGTGGGACGGCCCCGGCTGTTCCGCCCCTGGATCGGCTCCATCGTGCAGACGCCCGAACGGCCCGATGCCTTTGGCCTGCGTGTGTTCGAGCAGCTGGACCGGTTCGAGGCTGGCCAGGTGGTGGACCCGGCCAGCGTGTGGCTGGCGCTTTGCTCGCCGGCCGTGGCCGCCATGCCGACACCCTTGGGCCAGTACCCCCGGATCATGCTGCTCTCGGCGCGAGGCGCCCGGACGTTCGACCTGATCACCTGGCTGGCGAGCGTGCAGCGGCAGCCCCTGGTGCGGCGCCGCTTCGCTGGCGCTGCCGACGATGCCCCCGATGTGGAGAGCGACTACCTCGACCTGCCGGCACACGGACGGCAGGGCCTGCGGCTGATCGCGAACGCCCGCAAGGGGCTGGCCATGGGCATGACGCACGCGTTCCTGCCCGATTACACGGCCGTGGTGGTGCTGCTCGACCAGGATCCGGCCGCCAACCAGCGCATCGTTGATCGGGTGCTCGCGGCCTGCCGCCAGGTGCACCATTTGCCGACCATCGTGGGGCTGGGAACGCAAGCGGAACTGACCACCGATTTGATGGAACAGGTCGAGCGCCAGGGACTGGCCTGGCGCGCAGCCCGCACCCGCACGGGCAAGCCCGATCTGGGGGACTACTGGGTGGCCTTGCTGCCAGCGCTGAACGCGCTGGAGTGATTGACCCACCCCCGCCGCGCTTTGCGCGACCCCCTCAAGGGGCTTTGCTCCTGGCCCGGCGGAGCCGGTTCCACCGCGTTCTGGGTTGGGCACCTCGCTCCGGCTAAACCCTCAAGCGGCCTTGGGGTAGGTGCCGGGCAGCAGGATGCTCTGGTCCACGTTCTGGATGTTGGTGTGGCCGCAGAAGGCCATGGTGATGTCGAGTTCCTTGTGGATGATCTCCAGCGCTTTCAACACGCCTTCTTCACCCATGGCACCCAGGCCGTAGACCATGGCGCGGCCGATCATGGTGCCGCGTGCGCCCAGCGCCCAGGCCTTGAGCACGTCCTGCCCGCTGCGGATGCCGCCGTCCATCC
>JAHIQV010000288.1 GCA_018903185.1 Gammaproteobacteria bacterium
CCACCACCGGGCCGACATCGTTCACTTCCAGCAACTGTTCCACCGTGGCGTCCATGATGCGGTCGATCTGGCCGAAGTGGCGCGCCAGGTCTTTGGCCGTGGCTTCGCCCACATGGCGGATGCCCAGGCCGAACAGGAAACGCGGCAAGGTGGTCTGCTTGGACTTCTCCAGCGCGGTCACAATGTTCTGCGCCGACTTGTCGGCCATGCGGTCCAGGCTGGCCAGCGCGGTGAAGCCCAGGCGGTACAGGTCGGGCAGGGTCTTGACCACGCCCGAGTCCACCAGCTGTTCCACCAGCTTGTCGCCCAGGCCCTCGACCTCGACCGCGCGGCGGTGGGCGAAATGCAGGATGGCTTCCTTGCGCTGGGCGGCGCAGAACAGGCCACCGGTGCAGCGGTAGTCGACCTCACCCTCTTCGCGCACGGCATCGCTCCCGCACACCGGGCACTGGTGCGGCATGGTGAACACCTCGGCGCCTTCTGGCCGCTTCTCGGGCAGCACCCCCACCACCTCGGGGATCACGTCGCCCGCTCGCCGCACGATCACCGTATCACCCACGCGCACATCCTTGCGGCGCGCCTCGTCCTCGTTGTGCAAGGTGGCGTTGGTCACGGTCACGTTGCCCACGAACACCGGCGCGAGCTTGGCCACGGGCGTGAGCTTGCCGGTGCGTCCCACCTGCACGTCGATGGCGAGCACGGTGGTGAGCTGTTCCTGCGCCGGGTATTTGTGCGCCACCGCCCAGCGTGGTTCGCGGGTGACGAAACCGAGCTGCCGCTGCAGCCCGAGCGCGTTGACCTTGTAGACCACGCCGTCGATGTCGTAAGGCAGCTGGTCGCGGCTGGCGCCGATGCGCTGGTGGAACGCGACCAGCTCGTCGGCCCCCGTGGCCACCGTGGTCTGCTCGGCCACCGGAAACCCCCAGGCCTTGAGTTGCATGAGCAGTTCGAAGTGGGTCTCGAACGCCGGGCCGCCATGCTCCGGCGGCGTGATCTCGCCCAGGCCGTAGGCGAAGAAGCTCAGCGGGCGCTGGGCGGCAATGCCCGAATCGAGCTGGCGCACCGCGCCGGCCGCGGCGTTGCGCGGGTTGACGAAGGTCTTTTCGCCCTTGGCGCCGGCGGCGATCTTCGCGCGTTGCTTCTGATTGAGTGCATCGAAATGATCGCGGCGCATGTAGACCTCCCCCCGCACCTCCAGCACCGCAGGAGCGCCCGCAGGCAAGCGCAAAGGAACCTGGCCGATGGTGCGGATGTTGTTCGTCACTTCCTCACCCACCTCCCCGTCGCCGCGCGTGGCGGCCTGCACCAGCACGCCGTTTTCATAGCGCAGGCTCATGGCCAGACCGTCGAACTTGAGTTCGGCCACGTAGTCCACTGGCGGGTCGGCTTCGGTCAGCCCCAGCGCGCGGCGCACGCGGGTGTCGAAATTGCGCGCGCCGCTGGGTTCGGTGTCGGTCTCGGTGTTGATCGAGAGCATGGGCACGGCGTGGCGCACCGGCGTGAAGGCATCCAGCACCCGACCACCGACACGCTGGGTCGGCGAATCCGGCATCAACAGTTCGGGGTGCGCGGCCTCCAGCGCCTGCAGCTCACGGAACAGCCGGTCGTATTCGGCGTCCGGAATCTCCGGCGCGTCCAGCGTGTAGTACAGGTGGGCGTGGTGGTTCAGTTGCTCGCGCAACTCGGCCGCGCGTTCGGCCGGCGATGGTTCAGCGGAAAAAAGATCAGAAGTGCTCATGCAGCGAGAGAAGTGAGTTCAACCCAGGATGCCGCGGAACCGGCTTTGCCGGGCCGCCAGCATCGCCCCCTGGGGGGGTCACGCGAAGCGTGGCGGGGGGGTCAACTGAACAGCCGCCTCGCCTGCGGCGAACCCGCCGACAGATCATGGCTGTCCAGCGCGTCGTACAGGCTTTCCAGATCGGCGCCGATGCCGTCCATCGTGTCGGTTGACAGCGGCTGTCCGGCGTCGTCGGTGATCACGCCTTCCATGGCCTCGGCCAGCGCAGCGGCGGCCTGGCGCATGCGCAGAAACGGTTGTTCGCTGCGCGGCACGTGGGTGACTTCGAGCGACAGCGCCACCTCGCGCAACGCACTTTGTTCCGGGTCTTCGGCCATGGCGGCCTGCGAATCAAACGCCAGGCTCAGGATGGGCGCTTGTCCCGCCGCGCTGGCGGGCAGCACCATGCGCCCGGGCAGCACGCCCGCAACGAATCCGTGCCGCGCCGCATTCTGGGCCACATATCCGGGACTCCAGGCGCTGCGACGGGCGCGCAGCGTGAAGCCCAGCTGGGCATCGTGGCCGCTGGCAAAAGCATCCAGCTCGCGGGCGCGGGCCACCTCGGCCCGCATGTCGGGGAAATCGGGTGCGGCGCCCACCGCATCGGCAAAGGCCTGGGCCTTGACGACGAACTCGGAGAACTCGATATCGTTGAGCGCGCCGGCACGGTTCGCCAGCTGCACGCCGGCCTGCAGCGCGTGGTAACGCTGCCCGGGCCGGGGACCTTCCCATTCACCGCTGATCTCGTTCAGGCCTTCGACGGCAAACGGCTTGCTGCCGACCCGACGCGTGCCAGGCAACGCAGCCAGCAAGGCATCGCCCGACACCGGACCTTCAATCGCCAGCGGCGTGATGACGTCGATCAGTGCGTCCAGCCCGGGCCGCTTCTCGGGTGGATTGACAACGTTGTTGAGCGTGACAGGCACCACCACCGGAGCGCGCGCTTCGCCATCCGCCGCGACCTGCGGCTCCGGCTCGCTCGGGGCCTCGAACGCATGGCCCATCACGGGTTCGATGCGTTCGGATACCCCATCGTGGTCCTGCTCGGTCACCGGGCCGGTCAGCGGGCTTTCAAAGCTGTGGGGTTCGCCCGCACCGTCTTGCCCGGGGCGTTCGCGGGCGGTTCGCGGGGCGCTCTTGCTCGTGACCCAGGCGTTGTAGGCCACGACGCCGGCCAGCACGAGCCCTCCGATGATGGCCAGACTGATTTGCAGAGTGCTCATGTGTGTTCAGCGGTGGGTGGCGTGATCAGACGGATTCCAGCATGCCGGCAGCGGACTCCATGTCCACCGCGACGATACGCGAAACACCCTGCTCCTGCATGGTCACGCCGATCAATTGTTCGGCCATTTCCATGGCGATCTTGTTGTGGCTGATGAACAGGAACTGGGTGCCCTGCTTGCTCATGCTGGTCACCAGGCGCGAATAGCGCTCGGTGTTGGCGTCGTCCAGCGGAGCGTCCACCTCGTCGAGCAGGCAGAACGGCGCCGGGTTGAGCTGGAAGATGGCGAACACGAGGGCGATGGCGGTGAGCGCTTTTTCGCCGCCCGAAAGCAGGTGGATGGTCTGGTTTTTCTTGCCTGGCGGCTGCGCCAGCACCTGCACGCCCGCGTCCAGGATTTCCTCGCCGGTCATCACCAGACGGGCATTGCCGCCACCGAACAGCTCGGGGAACATGCGGCCAAAGTGTTCGTTGACGGTGTTGAAGGTGCTGCCCAGCAGGTCGCGCGTTTCGGCGTCGATCTTCTTGATCGCGTCTTCCAGCGTGGTCATGGCTTCGACCAGGTCGGCCGACTGCGCGTCGAGGAAGGTCTTGCGCTCGCGCGCCGCAGTGAGTTCGTCCAGTGCCGCGAGGTTGACCGCACCCAGCGCCTGGATCTCGCGGTGCATGCGGTCGATCTCGCCCTGCAGACCCGTGAGCCGCACATTGCCCTCCGAGATGCTCTGCGCCACGGCGGCCAGGTCGGCCTGGGCCTCTTCGAGCTGCTGGCTGTACTGCTCCACCCCCAGGCGCGCGGCCTGTTCCTTGAGCTGGAAATCGGTGATGCGCTGGCGCAGCGGGTCGAGCTCGCGCTCCAGCTTCAGGCGGTGTTCGTCGCTGGCGCGCAGCTTCATCGTGAGGTCGTCGTACTGGCTGCGCAGGGCGCCCAGGGTCTGCTCGCGTTCGAGCTTGACGGCCAGCACGTTCTGCAGCCCGGCCTGGGCCGCGGCGTCGCTCAGGCGGGCCAGCTCTTCGGCGGCCCGCTGCTCTTCGTCGGCGAGCGACTTTTCCTGCGAGGCCGCGGTTTCCAGCGAGCGCTGCAGCTCCCCCTGGCGGGCCTGCAGGCTGCGCAGGGTGAAGGTGGCCTCCTGCGCGCTGCGCTCCAGCGAGCGTTGCTGCTCGCGCGCCGCATTCAAAGCGCGCTCGGCGTCGAACACCTTGTCGTCGAACTGGGCGTGACGCTCCTGGCTGTCGGCGAGCATCATGTCCAGCTCTTCGAAGCGGGCCTCGGCCGTCACACGGCGCTCCTGCAGGTCTTCCAGCTGGGCATCCACCTCGGCCAGATCGGAAGCGATCTGCTCGCTGCGCGCGCGGGTCTGTTCGGCGAGTTGCGTCAGGCGCAGGGCCTCGACCTGCAGCTCGTGGGCCTTGCCACGCGTTTCGGCGCCTTCGCGGCGCGCGCTCACCAGGCGCTGCGAGGCGTCGCTGTAGGCCGCTTCCGCGCGCACCAGCGCGGTCCGGGCCTGCTCGGCGATCAGTGCCTGGGCCCGCAGCTCCTTCTCAAGGTGTTCAATTTCCTGCGCGCGCGCCAGCAGGCCGGCCTGCTCGCTGTCGGGCGCGTAAAAGCTCACGCTGTGCGCGCTGACCGCGTGGCCGCTGGGCACGTAGATCACTTCGCCGGCCTGCAGCTGGGCGCGCTGCGCCATCGCTTCGTCCAGGCTGGCCGCCGTCAGGCAACCCTGCAACCAGTCACCCAGCAGGGCCTTCTGCCCGGCGTCGTTCAGGCGCAGCCAGTCGGTCAGGGGTTTGAGCCCGCTACCGCTGGCGCTGCCCGACGCCACGGCGGACGGGCTGTAAAACGCGAGCTTCGCGGGCGGGGCATCGTTGCCAAAGGCTCTCACCATCTCCAGCCGGGACACTTCGAGCGCGCCCAGGCGCTCGCGCAGCGCGGCCTCGAGCGCGTTTTCCCAGCCGGTTTCGATGTGGATGCGGCTCCACAGGCCCTGCAGGCCGTCGAGTCCGTGCTTGGCCAGCCAGGGTTGCAGCTTGCCGTCGGTCTTGACCTTCTCCTGCAGCGCCTTGAGCGCTTCCATGCGGGCCGACAGGTCGGACTGTTTCGCCGATTCCTGGTTCACCGCCTGCTGGGCGGCGCGGCGCTGCTCGTCGAGGTGGGGCACGCTGTCCTGCAACTCGTGCAGCACAGCGTCGGCCACGTCGGCGGCTTCCTGCGCCACCACCAGCTGGCTCTGCGCGTCCAGCAGGCGGGCCTCGTCGGGCGCGGCCAGGGCGTTGCGGTCGGCGGCCAGGCGTTCGCGTCGCTGGTTGAGCTGACGGCTCTGCTCTTCAATGTTGCGCTGCTCGGCGGCCAGCACCTGGATCTGCTGCTGCACCTGGGTGACGCTGCCACGCTGTTCGTTCGCCCGGTTCTGCGCCTGGCGCAGGCCGTCTTCCAGCGCGGGCAGGGCCACACCCTGCTCTTCGCCTTGGGCGGCGAGCACCACCGACTTTTCTTCAGCCTCGACCATGGCTTCGGCCAGCTGCTCCAGCTCCACACCGGCGTCCTGGCTGCGCGTGGTCCACGAGGCCATCTGTTCCTTCAGCTGCACCAGGCGTTGTTCGACGCGGGTGCGGCCTTCGATCACGAAGCGGATCTCGGCTTCGAGCTTGCCCACCTCGGCGCTGGCCTCGTAGAGCTTGCCCTGGGCCTGGTTGACCTGGTCGCCCGCGGCGTAGTGCG
>JAHIQV010000289.1 GCA_018903185.1 Gammaproteobacteria bacterium
CATGGCAATGCGCACCGCCGCGCCCTGCGCGCTGTCCACCCAGGGGTGGTCGGGCACGGCGAAGGCCAAGGTGAGCGGGTTCTTGGGCGCGTTCAGGTGCGCTTCGATCACGCGGCGGTTGAAGGTCTGGCGCAGGCTGTTGGTGGTGATGAAGCCGAAACGCCGCGCGCGGCCCGCGCGCACCTGGGCGGCCGCGTGGTGCCACCAGTACATGACAAAGTCCGCGCTTTCGGGCACATCGGGCCAGGTGGCGCGCAGGGTCTGAGCGTAGCCGTCGCCGAGCGCGGCGCGCATGGCGCCCGCGCCAATGAACGGCGGATTCCCCACGATGAACTCGACCGCCGGCCACTGCGCGGGGCGTGGATTCACATAGGCCCACTGCACCACCTGCGCAGCTTCGTCGGGCACGTCTTCGCCCGTCACGGGGTGCTTCTTGAAGCTCACGCCGTCCCAGCGCGTGATGGTCTTGCCGTCCGCGTCGAGCGCGGGCACGGCGCGGTCGTAGGCGAGCACGGCGTCGCGGTTTTCGATGTTGCCGTAGTCGTGCACCACGGGCTCGGCCACGCTGGCGAGGCCGCGGGTGCGCACATGCCATTGCAGCCAGCCGATCCACAACACGAGCTCGGCCAGGGCGGCGGCGCGCTGGTTGAGTTCGATGCCGCGCAGCTGCTGCAGGGTGACGGTTTCGCCTTCGAGGCCGAGGCGGTCCTGCGTCTCGCCCAGTGCTTCGAGCTGGTTCATCACCTCGCCTTCGAGGCGCTTCAGGTGTTCGAGCGTGACGTAGAGAAAGTTCCCGCTGCCGCAGGCCGGGTCGAGCACGCGGGTGGTGCAGATCTGGTGGTGGAAGCGGCGCAGTTCGGCGCGGGCTTCTTCGAGTTTGGCTTCGCGCTTCTTGCCTTCGAGTTCATCGGCCTCGCGGGCGAGCACCACGGCCGCAGCCTGGGCGTTGGCCCAGTCGGCGCGCAGCGGCTCCACCACGGTGGGCAGCACCAGGCGCTCCACATAGGCGCGCGGCGTGTAGTGGGCGCCGAGGGCGTGGCGCTCGGCGGGGTCCAGCGCGCGCTCCAGCAGGGTGCCGAAGATGGCGGGCTCCACCTCCTGCCAGTTGGCGCGGGCGGCGCGCAGCAGGCCGTCGATCTGCGCGGTGCTGAGCGGGAGCACGTAGCCATCGACCCCCGCGCCTTTGAAGAGCTTGCCGTTGAAGCGCAGCACGTCGCGCGCTATTGCCGCGTTGAAGCCGCCCACGTCCATGCCCTGCCAGAAGACCTTGAGCATCTGCGCCAGGGTGGCGGGCTGTTCGCGGTATGCCTTGAGCAGGTGCACGAAGCTGCCGCTGCCGTCCGCGTGGGCGGGCAGCAGGCCCACGTCTTCGGCAAACATGCTGAAGAGGCAGCGGGTGAGGAAGGCGGCCACGGGCTGGGGCGCGTGGCCGGCGGCCTCCAGGCTCCGGGCCAGCTCGGCCAGCTCGGCGGCGACGGCGCGCGTGACCTTGGCGCTGATGCGCGAGGGGTCGAGGCTGAGCGGGTCGGTCCACAGCGCCTTGAGCCGCGCGCGCACCGCCGGCTGCGCCAGCTGCTCCAGGCGGATGCGGTGGCTGCGCGGATCGGGGAAGGGGGTGTAGGTGGCGCCGGAGCGGGTGAATTCGGCGTAAAGCTCGATCACGTGGCCGACATCGACCACCACCACGAAGGGCGGGCGGCCTTCGGCTGCTGGCAGCGCGCGGGCGTAGTTTTCGGCCTGGGTGCGGGCGCGCAGCAGCGCGTCGTCGAAGGCTTTGGTGGTGACGGGCGGGGTGTCGGGGGTCTGCTGCGCCTGCACGCCGGCGGTCTTGCCGGGCTTGAGCTTCTTGCTTTCCCACACGAAGTGGCCGCGCTTGTAGCAGTCCACCCGGCCGGCGCTGGTGGAGCCGTCGCCGTGCTGGAAGGTGATGGGACGCTCGAACATGTAGCTCTGTTCGGGCGTGGGGTGCGGAGCTTCGACGCCCAGCAGCTCACACAGCTGGATGACGAAACTCTGCGAAGTGGACAGCTCGGAAGCGGTGACGCCATGCCAGCGCTGGATGAAGGCCTGGGCGGCGCTGTCGGTGCCGGTGTCGGCGGTGGCGGGGTTCCCTGGGGTGTTTTTGTGCGGCATGGCCCGGATGATAGAAGCCGGGCGGGGGCTGGCCTGGCTGGCTCGGTTTTCCGTCGATGGATAGGATGTGGGCATGGCCATGTCTGGTGTTGCTGCCACGCTGAAACAAACCGACCACTCACACGCGTCATGAACAAGTCAGGCCCTTCCAAACCACGGCTGCCCACCGCCATCTGGGTGCTGGGCTTCGTGAGCCTGCTGATGGACATTTCATCCGAGATGGTGCACAGCCTGCTGCCGCTGTTCATGGTGGGCACGCTGGGCGCGAGCGCCCTGGTGGTGGGTCTGATCGAGGGGCTGGCCGAGGCGACCGCACTGATCGTCAAGGTGTTCTCGGGCGTGCTGAGCGACTGGTGGGGGAAACGCAAGTGGCTGGCGGTGTTCGGCTATGCCCTGGGCGCGCTGACCAAGCCGCTGTTTGCGCTGGCGCCGGGCATCGGCACCGTGCTGACGGCGCGCCTGCTCGACCGCGTGGGCAAGGGCGTGCGCGGCGCACCGCGCGACGCGCTGGTGGCCGACATCGCGCCGCCCGACATGCGCGGTGCGGCCTTCGGCCTGCGGCAGTCGCTCGACACGGTGGGCGCCTTCATCGGCCCGCTGCTGGCGGTGGGCCTGATGCTGCTCTGGGCCGACGACTTCCGGGCGGTGTTCTGGGTGGCGGTGGTGCCGGGGGTGCTGGCGGTGGCGCTGCTGATGCTGGGCGTGCGCGAGCCCGACCGGCCGGCTGGCCAGCGGCGCAGCAACCCGATCCGGCGCGAGAACCTGCGCCGCCTGGGCAGGGCCTACTGGTGGGTGGTGGGCCTGGGCGCGGTGTTCACGCTGGCGCGCTTCAGCGAGGCCTTTCTGGTGCTGCGCGCCGCGCAGAGTGGTGTGCCGGTGGCCCTGGTGCCGCTGGTGATGGTGGCGATGAACCTGGTCTACGCAGCGTCGGCCTACCCCTTTGGCCGCTTGTCCGACCGCATGGATCACCGGACGCTGCTGGCACTGGGCCTGGCGGTACTGATCGCGGCCGATCTGGTGCTGGCGGTCCCTGCGCACTGGGCCACGGTGCTGGCCGGTGTGGCGTTGTGGGGCCTGCACATGGGCATGACACAGGGCCTGCTGGCGACCATGGTGGCCGACACGGCACCGGCCGACCTGCGCGGCACGGCCTTCGGCTTCTTCAATCTGGTCAGCGGTGTGGCCCTGCTGCTGTCCAGCGCCATCGCCGGCCTGCTGTGGGACCAGCTGGGCGCCTCATTCACCTTCTACGCCGGGGCCGCGTTCAGCGGCCTGGCGTTGCTGGGGCTGGCATTGCGACGGCGCTGAACAGCGCCCCGCTCAGTGCGGGTGCCGGTGGTGCACGTCGGGCGCGTGCGGGTGGCTGTGGTGCAGCGTGCCGTGGTGGTGCGGGTGGCTGTGCGGGCCGACGGGCATGGGGTTGTGGCTGTGCAGGTGGTGGCCATCGTCGTGGGTGTGGGCATGTTCGTGATCCATGGCCTCGTGATCGTGGTCGTGGCCGTGGTCTTCTGCCAGGTGGATCAGCACCCCGGCCACCATGAGCCCACCGCCCGCGAGCAGCAGCCCGCTGGCCGCGCGCTCGCCCAGCGCGAACGCACCCAGGGCGCCGATGAAGGGCGCGAAGGCAAACACCGAACCGGTTCGCGCGGCGCCAAAGCTGCGCTGCGCC
>JAHIQV010000290.1 GCA_018903185.1 Gammaproteobacteria bacterium
AGCTGGCGCAAAGCCTGTACGAGCGCCACAAGGCCCTGACCTACCCGCGTACCGATTCGCGCGCGCTGCCCGAGGACTACCTGCCCACGGTGAAGCAGACTTTCGAGATGCTGGCCGGCAGCGGCATGAAGCACCTGGCGCCGCACGCGCTGACCGCGCTCAACAACGGCTACATCCGCCCGAGCAAACGTATCTTCGACAACAGCAAGGTGTCGGACCACTTTGCCATCATCCCGACGCTGCAGGCACCCAGCGGCCTGTCCGAAGCCGAACAGAAGCTGTACGACCTGGTGGTGCGCCGCTTCCTCGCTGTGTTCTTCCCCAGCGCCGAGTTCATGGTGACCACGCGCATTTCTAAAGTTCTGAATCATCATTTCAAGACCGAAGGCAAGGTGCTGGTCAAGCCGGGCTGGATGGCGGTCTATGGCAAGGAAGCCGCCGAAGACGTGGTCGATGCCAAGGAGGGCGACAAGGGGCAGAACCTGGTGCCGGTGCGCGAAGGTGAGACCGTGCGCACCGAATCGGTGGAAACCAGGGGCCTGAAAACGAAGCCGCCCGCGCGCTATTCGGAAGCCACGCTGCTGGGTGCCATGGAAGGCGCGGGCAAGCTGGTGGATGACGACGAACTGCGCGAAGCCATGCAGGAAAAAGGCCTGGGCACGCCCGCCACGCGCGCGGCCATCATCGAAGGCCTGCTGACCGAGAAATACATGTTCCGCGAAGGCCGCGAGATCATCCCCACGGCCAAAGCCTTCCAGCTCATGACGCTGCTGCGAGGCCTGGGCGTGGAAGAGCTCTCCAAGCCCGAACTCACCGGCGAGTGGGAATACAAGCTGTCGCAGATGGAGCACGGCAAACTGAGCCGCGCCGCCTTCATGGGCGAGATCGCCGCCATGACCGAGCGCATGGTGAAGAAGGCCAAGGAATACGACCGCGACACCATCCCGGGCAACTACGCCACGTTGTCCACGCCCTGTCCGAACTGCGGCGGCGTGGTGAAGGAAAACTACCGCCGCTACGCCTGCACCGGCGCCGACGGCAACAGCGAAGGCTGTGGCTTCTCGTTCGGCAAGTCGCCGGCCGGTCGCACCTTCGAGCCCGAAGAAGCCGAACAGCTGCTGGCGACCAAGAAGATCGGCCCGCTCGAAGGCTTCCGCTCCAAGGCGGGCTGGCCCTTCGTGGCCGAGATCGTGATCAAGTTCAACGAAGAAGACAAGAACTGGAAGCTGGAATTCGACTTCGGTGACGACAAGAAAAACGAAGAGACCGGCGAGCTGGTCGATTTCACTGGCAGCGACTCGCTCGGTGCCTGCCCCAAGTGCGGCAGTGCGGTGTTTGAGCACGGTGCCAACTACGTGTGCGAAAAATCGGTGCCCACCCTGGCGCAGGCCACGCCGAGCTGCGACTTCAAGAGCGGCAAGATCATCCTGCAGCAGCCGGTGGCGCGCGAGCAGATGAGCAAGCTGCTGGAAACCGGCAAGACCGACCTGCTCGACAAGTTCGTCTCCATGCGCACGCGCCGCGCCTTCAAGGCCTTCCTCGCCTGGGACAAAGAGGCGGGCAAGGTGAACTTCGAGTTCGCACCGTCCAAGTTCCCGCCGCGCAAGACCGCGGCCGGCGCACCCGTGCGCGCGGCCGCCAGCAAAGCCGCACCGGCCAAGAAGGCGGCGCCCGCGAAGAAAGCCGCAGCCAAAAAGACGCCCGCGGTGAAAGCCCCCAAGGCACCGCGCAAGACCACCGCCGCCAGCGGCAAGCAGCCCAGCGCTGCATTGGCCGCGGTGATCGGTGCAGACGCCGTGTCGCGCCCGGAAGCGGTCAAGAAGCTGTGGGACTACATCAAGGCCAACGGCCTGCAGGACGCGGCCAACAAGCGCAACATCAACGCCGACGCCAAGCTGGAACCGGTGTTCGGCAAGCCGCAGGTGACGATGTTTGAAATCGCCGGCGTGCTGGGCAAACACCTCAGCTGATTCTGGAGACAACACACCATGAGCCTCAAACTCTATTTCGCCCCGGGCGCCTGCTCGTTCGTGCCGCACTGCATGCTGGAACTTTCGGGCGCGGCGTTCGAGCCCGTCAGCGTGAAGCTGCACAAGGGCGAACAGCGCTCGGCAGACTACCTCGCCATGAACCCGCGCGGCCAGGTGCCGGTGCTGGTGGACGGCGGCGAGGTGATCACCCAGATCGTGGCCATCCTGCTGCACCTGGATGCGATGCTGCCGCAGGCCGGCATCCTGCCCGCCTCGGGTCTGGCGCGCACGCGTGCGCTGTCCACGCTGGCCTGGATGAACAACACGGTGCACCCCACCTTCACCCATGTGTTCATGCCGCAGAAGTTCACCGACGACGAAGGCACGCAAAAGGTCATTCGTGCGTTCGCCGCGAACAGCTACCGGGGGCTGCTGGGCGAGATCGAGGCGCTGGCGGCCCAGGCGGCGCCCTGGCTCACGGGCGAGAAGCCTGGTGCGCTCGACGCTTATGCGCTGACCCTGCTGCGCTGGGGCGGTTACGCAGGCATTGATCCCACCACCTTCCCCGCCACCTGGGATCTGGCCCAGCGGTTCGCGGCGCTGCCGGCCGTGGCGCGGGCGGTCGAACGCGAGAAGCTGCAGCTCAACGTGTACCAGCCGGCGACAACGGCCTGATTTTCCGCGACCGCGTCGCCTGGCTTCAGTCCTTGTCCGGGGACTTGCGGGGCGCAAAACGCACCGACGCGCGCAGACCCCGGTGGGCACGTTCTGGCTGGGCGTCCTCCATGGACACCACGGCGCCGTGTTGCTGCGCGATCTCGTGCACGATGGCCAGGCCCAGGCCCGAGCCGTCGACGTTGGTGCCCAGCGCGCGGTAGAACGGCTGCAGCACCAGCTCGCGCTCGTTTTCCGGGATGCCGGGGCCGTTGTCTTCCACCTGCAGGATCATCACGCCGCTGAAGCGATCCAGCAGCACGCGCGCCGTGACCACGCCACCGCGACCGGAATAGTTGATGGCGTTGTCCACCAGGTTGCGCGTCATCTCCTGCAGCAGGGTCGGGTTGCCGTCCATCAGGCAATCCGCAGGCATCTCCTCAGGCCCTTCGTAACCCAGGTCGATGCCGTGCTCCAGCGCCCGCGGCACGGAGTCCTGCACGACGCCCGTCACGAGCTTGGCGAGGTCGATGCGCGCGGTCGGCAGCGTGCGGCCGGTGGTCTCGGCGCGGGCGAGTGACAACAGCTGGTTGACGGTGTGGGTGGCGCGGGTGCTGGAGCGCGCGATCTGCTGCAGCGAGCCGCGGATTTCCTGCGGATCGCTCTCGCGCTGCGCCAGCTCGGCCTGCATGCGCAGCCCCGCCAGCGGTGTCTTGAGCTGGTGGGCCGCGTCGGCCAGGAAGCGTTTCTGCGTGCTCAGCGAGGTCTTCAGCCGCGTGAGCAGGTCGTTGATGGACGAGACCAGGGGCGCCACTTCCTGCGGAATGAAAGACTCCTCGATCGGACTCAGGTCGTCGGGCTTGCGCGCGCGGATGCGCTGTTCCAGCTCGTTGAGCGGGCGGATGCCGCGCACCAGCGCCATCCACACCAGCAGCACCGCCAGCGGCAGGATCACGAACTGCGGCACCATCACGCCCTTGATGATTTCGGTGGCCAGCGTGGAGCGTTTTCCCTTGGTTTCGGCCACCTGCATCAGCACCAGGCGTTTGGGATCCTGATTGCGCGAGAGCCAGGCGTAGGCCACACGCACTTCGTCACCGCGCACGATGTCATCGCGCAGCATCACCCGCCCGGGTTCGGGGGTCTCGTTGTCCTGCGGCAGTGGGAAGTCCCCCTCGCCGCTGATGAGTGTGCCGCGCGGGTCCAGCACCTGGTAGTAGACGAGATCGCTGTCGTCGGCGCGCAGCAGGTCGCGTGCCTGCGGTGTCAGGTTGAAGCTCACCTGGTCGTTCTGGTTCACCACGAACTGCGTCAGCGCCTGCAGGTTGAACTCCAGCGCCCGGTCAAACGGCTTGCTCGCAATGCCCTGCGCGACAAACCAGGTCAGTGCCAGCGAC
>JAHIQV010000291.1 GCA_018903185.1 Gammaproteobacteria bacterium
CGCTGGCGCGGCGGCAGCGGCGGCACCTGCGGCGCCAGAAAGAGGCGCCCGCGCAGGCGCTGCAGGTCACGGCGCGGCAATTGCCAGGGCGACTGGCCTTCCAGCTGCAGCGTGCCGGCCTGGGGCTGCATGGCGCAGGCGACCACCTGCAGCAGCGTCGTCTTGCCCGCGCCCGAGGGGCCGATCACGGCCACCTGCTCACCGTGGGCCACGCGCAGCGTCAGCCCCTTGAGGGCGGGCGCTGCGCCCGGTCGGGCGGCGGGGTGGCGGGCGCTGACGCCTTGCAGGTCGATGTTCAAGCGCGGGGCTCCGGTTCAGAGCAGGCTGCCGCTGCGCGCGGCGGCTTCGATACCTTTGTAGTTCTCGGCCTTGGTCGGCACGAACTTGCTGGCGCGCTGCAGGTCGAGGATCTGCTTGCCGTTGGGTGTGGCCGGGCTCAGCGCGAGGAAGGCGTCGGACAGCTTCTGGCGCGTGGCGGCGGGCATGTCGGCGTGCACCGACCAGTTGTAATCAAAGTAGGGCGGGGTGGTGTAGATCACGCGCACCTTGGTGGTGTCGACCTTCTTGTCGGCGACGAACTTTTCCCACACCGAGATGTTGAGCGCGCCGCCCTGCACCTTGCCCGAAGCCACGGCGGCAATGGTCGCGTCGTGTGCGCCGCTGTAGGCCACGCGCTTGAAGTCCTTGTCGGGGTCGAGGCCGGCTTCCATAAGGTAGGCGCGCGGCATCAGGTGGCCGCTGGTCGAGCTCTGCGAACCGAAGGACACATCCTTGCCCTTGAGGTCGGCCAGGGTCTTGACGGCCGGGTCGCTGGTGATGAAGACCGACTTGAACTTCTCGTCTTCCGCGCGCTGCACCAGCGGGATGATCTTGCCGCCCGAGCGCACGTTGGCCTGCACGAAGGTGAAGCCGCCGAACCAGGCCATGTCGACCTTCTTGTTGACCAGGGCTTCCACCGAGGCCGCGTAGTCGGTCACGGGGATGTATTCGACCTTCATGCCCAGCTGGGTTTCGAGGTACTGCATCAGCGGACCGGCCTTGCGCGCCAGCTCGGTGGGCGACTCGTCGGGGATGGCGGTGACGCGGAACACCTGCTGCGCTTGCGCGAGGGTGCAGAGGCCCAGCACGGCGCAGGTCAAGAGTGCGCGAACGGTGCGTGAATAAGACAGTGGTTTCATGGTGCTATCCGGTAAAGAGGGACGGGGAGGCGTATTAGACCGCGATACGGCGCCGGTGCGCCGGGTGGGGCCATGCGGGGATTCCCCTGCAAGAAAAGCCGGACGCAGCCGACCGCAGAGACGGTCCACCCGGTATAACCCGGTCTGAACGGAAACCACCACGCATGCCCATCGACACACCCACCGCCCATTTTGTACAGATCCACCGCGAAGACCTGGCGGCCGTGCAGGCCGAGCTGGCCGCGGGGCTGAATCAGACGCCGCCGCGCGTCGCGCCCAAGTTCTTCTACGACGCGCTGGGCTCGCGCCTGTTCGACGCCATCACCGAGCTGGCCGAGTACTACCCCACGCGCACCGAGGCCGCCATCTTCCGCGAGCACGGTGCCGCCATGGCGCAGCAGGTGCCGGCGGGCGCGGTGCTGGTCGACCTGGGCGCGGGCAGCTGCGCCAAGGCCGCGGGGCTGTTCCCCGTCCTGCGGCCGGGCGCCTATGTGGCGGTGGACATTTCGGTGGACTACCTGCGCGAGACCATGGGCGAGCTGCGGCAACGCCACCGCGGGATACCCATGCTGGGGCTGGGCATGGACTTCTCGGCCGAGCTGGCCCTGCCGCCCGCCGCCACCGACTGGCTGGCGCGGCACGACCTCAGCACCGCGCCGGTCTGCGTGTTCTACCCCGGCTCCAGCATCGGCAACTTCAACCCCGCCGAGGCGCTGGCCCTGCTGCGCCAGGCGCACGCCGTTTGCGCCGAGGGCGGGCCGGGCGGCGGCATCCTGATCGGCGTCGACCGGGTCAAGGACAAGGCCATCCTGGAGCCCGCCTACGACG
>JAHIQV010000292.1 GCA_018903185.1 Gammaproteobacteria bacterium
CCCCGGCGTGCAGAAGGTGGTGCAGGCTGCTGGCCGCGTGATCCGCAGCGAGCAGGACCACGGCACGGTCTGGCTGCTCGACGACCGCTTCGCGCGCGCCGAGGTGCGGCGGCTGCTGCCGGCGTGGTGGGTCATCGACCGTCAACCCATGGGCTGAATCACCGGCGATCAGCCCCGCGGCTGCGCGTCGACCTGGCCCCGCAGCCACTGCGCCAGATCGCTGAGCACCTGTCCGCCCAGCGGCGAGACCGCGGTGAAGTGGATGCAGGCGTGGATGCCGTCCGGGTAGTGGCGGTGCTCGGTGGCAACGCCCGCTTGCTCGATGCGCTGCGCCAGCGCATGGCCCTCGTCGCGCAGCGGGTCGTGGCCCATGGTGGCGACCCAGCTCGGCGGCAGCGTGGCCAGCGTGGGCGCGCTCAGCAAGGCGAAGTCCGGGTGCCGGGTGAGTTCGCTGCGACCCCCCAGGTAGCTGTCGATGAACCATTGCATGACGCCGAGGGTGAGGAACTTGCCTTCGCCGTTCTCAGTCATCGAAGCGCTGGGTTCGCTGTGGTGCTGCGCCACCGGGTAGATCAGGCCCAGGGCGCTCGGCGTGATCGTGCCAGCCGTGTGCAGGCAGGCCGTGGCTGCCAGCTGGGCCCCCGCGCTGTCGCCCGCCAGGGCGATGCGCGACGGATCGGCGCGCAGTTCCTTCGCATGCGCAGCCAGCCATTGCAGCACGCAGACCACGTCGTCCACGGCGGCGGGAAACGGGTGCTCGGGCGCGAGCCGGTAGTCCACCGCCAGCACCACGGCGGCCACGTCGTGGCACAGCGTGCGGCACACCGCGTCGTGGGTCTCGAGGTCGCCGATCACGAAGCCACCACCGTGCACGTAGAGCAGCGCAGGCAGTGTCCCGGAGACATCGGGGTGGTAGATGCGCAGCTTGAGCGGCCCGCCGGGGCCTGGGATGCTGCGGTCTTCCGTGGCCACAGCGGGCGGCGGCAGGCCCAGGCCCGCGGCCATGTCGCGGTAGATCTGGCGCCCGATCTCGATCGGCAGCGACTCCAGCGGCGGATTGCCCTGCGCGGCGGCCTGGGCCAGAAAGGCGGCGAGGCCGGGGTCCATGGGGGCGCTGGGAAGCGTGGAAGGGACGGTCATGGTGTTCTCCTGTTGGGGGAAAAAAAGACGCTCAGGCGCTCAGGCCGCAGCGGGTTCGGGGTGGGGCGCAGGCGCTTCGGTCGCTGGCGTGCGGGCGGCCTGGGCGCTGGGCAGCAGGAAGTGCGCGAGCGCGGGCAGCAGCACCAGCGCGCCCACCATGTTCCAGACGAACATGAAAGCCAGCAGGATGCCCATGTCGGCCTGGAACTTGATGGGCGAAAACGCCCAGGTGCCCACGGCCAGCGCCAGCGTCACGCCAGTGAGCATCACCACGCGGCCGGTGAACTGCAGCGCGTGTGCATACGCGTCGGCCAGGCTGTCACCGGCGCGCAGCCGGGCGAGCGTGACGCTGAGCACGTAGAGCGCGTAGTCCACACCAATGCCCACGCCGAGCGCGATCACCGGCAGGGTGGCCACCTTCACGCCCATGCCCAGGCCCACCATCAGCGCTTCGCACAGGATGGAAGTGAGCATGAGCGGCAGCACCGCCACGATCACCGCGCGCCAGGAGCGGAAGGTGATCCAGCACAGCAGCACGACGGCGGCGTAGACCCACAGCAGCATCTCGCGCATGGCCTGGCGCACCACGATGTTGGTGGCCGCGTCGATGCCGGCGCTGCCCGCCGCGAGCTTGAACGTCAGCTCGGGCGAGTCGTTCTGTGCCTTGAAGCGTTCCACCTCGGCCACCACGCGTTCCAGTGTTTCGGCCTTGTGGTCTTTCAGGTAGACGTAGAGCGCGAGGAACGAACAGCTCTGGTTGAACAGCTCGCGCGGCGCGCGGGTCTGCACACCGCCCAGGGCGCTTTCGTTGGGCAGCAGCTCGAACCATTTCAGGTGCCCTTCGTTGTAGCCCACCATGGCCAGCTTGGACAGCGCGGCCATGGAGTTGGTGGACTCCACGCCGGGCAGTTGCTCCAGCTGCCAGGCCAGCGCGTCCAGCGTGGCCAGCGCGCCGTAGCTGGTGCAGCGGTCGGGCGGCGTGGTGGCCATCACGGTCAGGATGTCGGTGCTGGCAGCGTAGTGCGAGATCAGGTAGGCGTTGTCCTGGTTGTAGCGCGAGTCCGGGCGCAGC
>JAHIQV010000293.1 GCA_018903185.1 Gammaproteobacteria bacterium
CGGTTACCGCCTCACGGCCATCAACAACACCGGACGTCCGGCGCAAGGCACCTCCATTTCCGCCGCATGATCCGGCGCTCCGTCGAACTGCTGCTCCTGGTGGCGCTGGGGGCGGTCTGGGGCTGGACGCAGGACGCCGCGGGCTGGTCGTTCGTGGGCGCCTTGCTCGGTGCGTTGGGCTGGAGCGTGTTCGATGGCCTGCGTGCACGCCGTCTGCTCAACTGGCTCAACAAGGCCGACGTGGCCCGCACACCGGGCCTCTCGGGCCTCTGGGGCGAATTGCTGGACCGCAACCGCAAATTGATCAAGAAGCTGGAGAAGAAGGCCAGCAACAGCGATGCCCGGCTGGAGGATTTTCTCGCTGCCATCCAGGCATCTCCCAACGGGGTGGTGCTGCTCGATTCAGCGGGCCGCATCGAATGGTCCAACCTCACGGCCGCCAACCACCTCGGCTTCGATCCGCAGCGCGACCTGGGCCAGTATGTGCGCAACATGGTGCGTGCACCGGCCTTCATGTCTTACCTGGCAGAAGGTGATTTCGGCCACGAAATCCAGATCGACGGCCCGGGTCCCCGGCCGTCACAGCCCACCCGGATTTCGCTGCAGATTCACCCCTACGGCAAAAAACGCAAGCTCATGATCACGCGCGATGTGACCGCGGTGCAGCTGGCCGAAGCCATGCGCCGCGACTTTGTGGCCAACGTCTCGCACGAGATCCGCACCCCCCTGACGGTGCTCAGCGGTTTCGTCGAGACCATGCAGAGCCTGTCGCTGGAAGAGTCCGAGCGCATCACCTACCTCGGGCTGATGAGCCAGCAGGCGCACCGCATGCAGACGCTGGTGAGCGATCTGCTGACACTGTCGCGCCTGGAGGGCAGCCCGGCGCCCGGGCCGGGTGAATGGATCGATGGCGACGAGTTGCTGGGCCACGTGCTGCAGGAAGCGCGTGGGCTGACGGCGGTCATTTCCGACCCACCCCATGAGATCGTTCAGGCAACGGCGACCAATTTGTGGGTGTCTGGCGCCAAGACCGAACTGCTGAGCGCGATGTCCAACCTGCTGAGCAATGCGGTGCGCTACACGCCGGGTGGAGGGCGGATCGAGGCGGGCTGGCGCTTGCGCGAAGATGGCTGGGGCGAGTTCTTTGTGACCGATACCGGCCCCGGCATCGCTGCCGAGCACATCCCGCGCCTGACCGAGCGTTTTTACCGCGTGGACCGCAGCCGCTCGCGCGAGACGGGAGGCACCGGTCTGGGTCTGGCCATCGTGAAACATGTGGCCCAGCGCCACGGCGGGCAGATCGACGTGCACAGTGTTGTGGGCCAGGGCTCCACCTTTGTCATTGCCCTGCCGCCGGTGCGCGTTCGCGAGCACGCGGTCAACTGAACCCACCCGTTCAGTCGGCCACGCGTCGATAGACCAGCAGGCGTTCTTTGCGGTCGTTCAGGCGGCTGACGCTGGCCCTGAACGCCCAATGGGTCAGTTGCACACGCTGGTCCAGCGTGGGTTGGCTCTCCGGCGACACCACCATGCTGCGGCAGCGAGCGGGGCGGCTGCTGTCCTCGGTGCTGCGCACCAGCTGGAGGCCCCCCTGGTACTGCAGCGCGGCGATCTGTGCCTGGGACAGCCCATCCGCCAGCACGCAGCTGCCGGTGGGTACCAGGCGTGCGATGCTGCGCGAAACGGGTCCGTAGCTGCGTGCAAAGTCCAGCAGTGGCAGCCACAGCGACATCAGCAACAACCAGCACAGGGTGGCGCCCGCCGCGGGCAGCACCAGGCTCTTCCAGATCGCCTGCCGGTTTCTGCCGACCCGCCACACCACCAGCCAGACCCACGCCACCGTGGCCAGCAGGCCCGCCAGAAAAAGCAGCAGGGAAAACTCGGGCACGAAGCCGGGCGCGAGACGCGCCACGTTCGCGGCGGGTTTTGCCGGCATGCCGGTTTGCATGGCCAGCCAGATCACCCAGATCGCCAGGGCACAGATGGTGAAGAAGATCAGGGTGAACCAGTCGATCAGCGCTGAAACGCTGCGCCGCAGCGTGGGGAGGGCGAAGGCGGCCAGTGC
>JAHIQV010000036.1 GCA_018903185.1 Gammaproteobacteria bacterium
CCAGCGCCGAGAGGTCCACGCCGCCCAGCGTGGCCGGGTCGCCGCCCCAGGAAGCCAGCACCGAGCAGATGCGCGCGTGCGCGTATTGCACGTAGTAGACCGGGTTGTCGTTGTTCTTCTGAACCGCCAGATCGACGTCGAAGGTGTATTCGGTGTCGGGCTTGCGGCTGAGCAGGAAGAAACGCACCGCGTCTTTCGAGGTCCATTCGATCAGGTCGCGCAGCGTCACGTAGCTGCCGGCGCGCTTGCTGATCTTGACCTCTTCGCCGCCCTTGACCACGCGCACCATGGTGTGCAGCACGTAGTCCGGATACCCGGCCGGGATGCCGACGCCAGCGGCCTGCAGGCCGGCGCGCACGCGGGCAATCGTGCCGTGGTGGTCGGTGCCCTGGATGTTGATCACCTTGCTGAAACCGCGTTCCCACTTGCTGATATGGTAGGCCACGTCGGGCACGAAGTAGGTGTAGGAGCCGTCGCCCTTGCGCATGACGCGGTCCTTGTCGTCACCGTAGTCGGTGGACCTGAGCCACAGCGCGCCGTCCTGCTCGTAGGTCTTGCCGGCGTCGCGCAGCTTCTGCACCGTGGCGTCCACCTTGCCGCTGGTGTACAGGCTCGACTCCAGATAGTAGTGATCGAACTTGACGGCGAAGGCCTGCAGATCCAGATCCTGCTCGTGGCGCAGGTAGGCGACGGCGAAAAGGCGGATGTCGTCGAGCGCATCCACGTCGCCGCTGGCGGTGAATTCGCGGTCATCCGAATGCACCGTCTTCTTGGCCAGGTAGTCGTTGGCGATGTCCTGGATGTAGTCGCCGTTGTAGGCGGCTTCGGGCCATTGTTCGTCGCCGGGCTTGAAGCCCTTGGCGCGCAACTGGGTGCTGTTGGCCAGGGTGCCGATCTGCACGCCCGCGTCGTTGTAATAGAACTCGCGGTGCACGTCCCAGCCCTGGGTCTGGTACAGGCTGCAGATGGCGTCGCCCAGCGCGGCCTGGCGGCCGTGGCCCACGTGCAGCGGGCCGGTCGGGTTCGCCGAGACGAACTCGACCATCAGGCGCTGACCGTTGGCCGGTTGCACACCGAAGCCCGAACCGGCCTCCAGCACTTCTTTCACGATCTGCTGTTTGGCGGCGGGCTTGAGGCGGATATTGATGAAGCCGGGTCCGGCGATGTCGATGTCGCTGACCCACTGCTGGTACACCGGCATCGCGAGCAGCGCGGTGCGCAGGCTTTCGCCAACCTGGCGCGGGTTGAGCTTGAGCGGTTTGGCCAGCTGCATGGCCGCGGTCACGGCGAAGTCGCCATGGGCTGCCACCTTGGGCGATTCGAAGGCGGCCTTGGCGCCCGCGCCGGGCGAGAGCGCGTCGAGCGCAGTGGCCAGACCGGCCAGCAGTTCCTGTTTGATCTTGAGCATAGGGATGGGATTTTAGGCGGCGGGCCTCTGCGCTTGTTTCAGGCGGGCACAAGGCCAGCCGGGACCTCGCCCGAGAGCCAGCGCGCCCGGTGGTCGGTGCAGGCGCGCACCTTGGGCAGGCGGTGGCGCTCGGGCAGCATCACCGCGCAGATCGGCACGCGCTGCGGTCGACCCAGGTGTCGAGCCCCAGCACCTGAACCCGTACCCGTGCGGGAGAAGCCCCGGCAATCCCGCTGTCGTTCAATCCGTTGAAACCGGCGGCAGGCTGGCATGGGCCGCGGCCTTGACCGCCTGTGTCAGGCGCTGGGCCGACAGCGGCTCGCGCGCCCAGTGCTGCCAGTAGAGCACCACGTCCACCGTGGCGCCGGGCAGCACTTCCTGCAGACCCGGCCGCCGGGCCAGGTGCTGCTCGGGCACCATGCCCCAGCCCAGGCCGAGTTCGATCGCGGTCTCGAACGCTTCCACAGCGGGCGCGAAGTGCTTCGGGTAGTTCGGCTGCTTCAGGCCGAAGTGCTGCGCCAGAAAACTGTCCTGCAACGCATCCTTGCGGTTGAAGATGATGGCCGGTTGTGCCAGCAGCTTGTGCGGCGACACCGCACCGCGCGGAGTGCGGCAGCGCTGCACCACGGCCGGCGCGGCCACGCAGCGGTAACGCATCACGCCCAGCGGCTCGGCCACGCAGCCCCGCATGGGTTCCGCGAGCGTGGTCACGCAGCCGATCACGTCGCCGCTCTTGAGCGCGTCGTGCGTGTGGTCCTGGTCGTCGATCAGGATCTCCAGCAACAAGCGGTGGCGCTGCAGCAGCGGCGCCACGCCTGGCAGAAACCAGCCCGCCACCGAATCGGCGTTGATGGCCACACTCAGGCTCTGCCAGGCGGCGCCCGCGCCACGCGGCTCGCCCCCCTGCAAGCCGACCAGCAGGTCGGCCTCCATCATCTGCAACTGCTTCACGTGCGCCAGCAGCGCCTGCCCGGAGGCGGTGGCACGCACCGTCTTGCCCCGCACCAGCAGGCGCTGGCCCAGGTGCGACTCCAGCGACTTGATGCGCAAGGACACAGCGGCCAGGGTCAGGTTCAGGGCCTGTGCGGCCGGTCCGAAACCGCCGTGTTCGATCACGGCGGCCAGGGCTTGCAGTTGGCGGGCGTCCAGCATGGATGAGAGAAACTTGATCGATCCGAAGACGGTTCAGACCAGTTTAACCAGCATCCAGATGGGCAGGCGATGGGGACACCATGGGCAGGCCGCTGTGGTCTTTGAGCGCCACACCGGTCACGCCCAGGCGCAGGCCTTCGTGCACCAGCCAGGCCAGGCGCCGCGCAGCGGTGAGCGGGTCTTGTCCGGTAGGCCGCACGTTGGAGATGCAGTTGCGCTGCGCGTCGGTGCAGCCCACGCGGGGCGCGTGGGTGAGGTAGATGCCCACACTGTCGGGGGAACTCAGGCCAGGGCGCTCGCCCACGACCATGGCGACCATGCGCGCGCCGAGCTGTTCGCCCACCTCGTCGGCCACGGCCACGCGCGCCTGGCTCACCAGCACCGGTGGGCTGAGGGTCAACGGCCCGCCCAGCGCCGCGCGGATGGCGCCCAGCAGCGGCACGGCATGGCGCTGGATGCCCAGGGCCGACAGCCCGTCGCCCACGACCAGCGCCACATCCGGGGATGCGCCACTGGTGTGCCAGGCCTGCAGTGCCGCCACACTGTCGCCGTCAAGTCGACGCCCCAGATCGGGGCGCAGCAGGTATTCGTGGCGATCGCGGGCTCGGCTGCGCAGCGTCAGCGGCGCGGGCCAGCCATCGGCCTGCAACTGGTCGGCCAGCGTGACCACGTCGAGCGGCAGATGGATGGCGTCGCGCGCCTGCGCGTGGGCGAGCGAGAAGCCCAGCACCTCGTGCGTGGGCAGGCTGACCCCGCTGCGGCCGAGCGCGATGCGTGCGGGCGTGTAGCGTTTGAGGCGCGCCCAGGGGTCGGCACCGGTCTCGATTTCGGTGCCCGGCGCGGGGGTCTGGTCCGGTGTCATGCGGGCTCCGGCAGGGTCCACAGGCGTTGCGACAACGCGCCTTGCGCGGCGGCCGGCAGCAGACGGCCATCGGCCCCCGTCACCCCCACGCCCTGCAGCCAGGCCTCGAACTCGGGCGCGCGCTTCAGGCCGAACAGCTCGCGCAGCACCAGCGCATCGTGGAACGAGGTGCTCTGGTAGTTCAGCATCACGTCGTCGGCGCCGGGCACGCCCATCAGGAAGTTCAGGCCCGCCGTGGCCAGCAGCACCATGAGGTTGTCCATGTCGTCCTGGTCGGCCTCGGCGTGGTTGGTGTAGCAGATGTCGCAGCCCATGGGCAGGCCCAGCAGCTTGCCGCAGAAGTGGTCTTCCAGGCCGGCGCGGGTGATCTGCTTGCCGTCGTACAGGTATTCGGGGCCGATGAAGCCGACCACGGTGTTCACCAGCAGCGGCTGGTAGCGCCGCGCCACGGCGTAGGCGCGGGCCTCGCAGGTCTGCTGGTCCACGCCGTGGTGCGCGTTGGCCGACAGTGCACTGCCCTGGCCGGTCTCGAAATACATCACGTTGTGGCCCACCGTGCCCCGGCCCAGCGCCTGGGCCATGGCGTGGGCTTCGTCGAGCAGGGCCAGGTCGATGCCAAAGGAGTGGTTGGCGGCCTGGGTACCGGCGATGGACTGGAACACCAGGTCCACCGGGGCGCCCAGCTGCATGGCCTGCATGGTGTTGGTGACGTGGGTGAGCACGCAGGTCTGGGTGGGGATGGCGCCGCGCGCCAGCACCTCGGCCAGCAGGTGGTTCAGCCGC
>JAHIQV010000294.1 GCA_018903185.1 Gammaproteobacteria bacterium
CCCTCCGTGCTGCGCACTGCGGGGCTGAGCGCCTTCGGAACGGCCGGGCGGCGCTCATGGCTGTCGCGCCTGGGCCAGCGGCAGCAGCAGGTTGTCGCGCATGCGCGGCTGCGAGGTCCTGGGCGAGAGCCAGATGCCGAAGAACAGGCGGGCGAAGCCGGCGTCGGCGATCTCGCCACGCCACTGGCCGTTCAGGTAGAAGCGGGCCCCGCTGCCCGGCACGTGCACGCCGGTGATGCGGTCGCCGCGCTGCACATCGGGAAACAGCGCGCTCATGGCCGCCAGCCACTGGGCGGCCTGCGCCGGGCTGACGCTGGCGAGGCCGCGCATTTCGTCGATCGATCGTTCGGCGATGTCGCGCCCCTTGAAGGGGCGCAGGTAGCTCAGCTCCAGGCCGAAGCGGTGTTCGGCGTAGCGCTGTGCGTCAAAGCCCGGCGCGGTCCACAGGCTGGCGTCGTAGACCTCGAAGCCCCACACCCGCAGCCGCGCCTGGCCCACGGCCTGGTGGCCCTTGAGCGCGGCATCCACCGTGGGTTCCGGCGTGTTGGCGTGCAGCGCGGCGCCGGGCGCACCGGCCAGCGCGAGCGCCAGCCAGAGGGCGCGGGTGTTCGGGCGGCAGGGCCGCAGGCGATGGGTGTTCATGGCGGTCAGGCGGGTTTGCGCAGCGTGAACTGCACGACGTCGACGTTGCCCTCGGCGAAGGCCGCTTCGCAGTAGGCGAGGTAGAACTCCCAGATGCGCAGGAAACGCTGGTCGAAACCGAGCTGCAGCACGCGCTCTTGCTGGTGCAGGAAGGCGTCGCGCCAGAGGCGCAGCGTGTGCGCGTAGTCGGGGCCGAAGGCGAACTGGTCGACCACTTCCAGCCCGGCGCGTTCTGCCTCGGCGCGGAACGCGCGCGGGCACGGCAGGCAGCCGCCGGGAAAGATGTACTGCTGGATGAAGTCGGTGCCCTGGATGTAGCGGTCGAAGTGCTCGTCGGCGATGACGATGCTCTGGATGCAGGCGCGGCCGCCGGGTTTGAGCAGGCGCGCGACCGACTGGAAGTAGGTCGGCCAGTACTCGCGGCCCACGGCCTCGACCATTTCGATCGAGCAGATGGCATCAAAGGGCTCGTCGTTGATGTCGCGGTAGTCCTGCAAGCGCAGATCAGCGCGGGACGACGTGCCCAGCTTCTCCATGCGCTGTTGCGCAAACGCCAGCTGCTCGGTGGACAGGGTCACGCCGGTGATCGAGGCGTCGAACTCGGCGGTCGCCATCTCGGCCAGCGCGCCCCAGCCGCAGCCGATCTCCAGCACGCGGTCGCCGCTCTGCACGCCCGCCATGCTCAGCGCGCGGCGCACCTTGGCGTGTTGCGCGGACACCATGTCCTGGTCCGGCGTTTCGAACAGGGCCGACGAGTAGTTCATCGTGCCGTCGAGCCAGAGTTGATAAAAGGCGTTGCCCAGGTCGTAGTGGGCGTGGATGTTCTTGCGGCTGTTGGTTCTGGAGTTGCGGTTGAGCTTGTGGCGGACCCAGTAGGCGAGGCGCCCGAACCAGGAGCCGTAGATCACGTCTTCGATGTCGCGCCGGTTGGCGATGAAGAGGCGCAGCAGGTCGGTCAGGTGGGGCGTGTGCCAGTCGCCCGCGAGGTAACTTTCGGCGAAGCCGATGTCGCCCGATTTGAGGGCCGCGCCGAACACGTTCCAGTTGTGAAGGGACAGGCTGGCGTGGATGCCTTCGCCATGGCCGAAGCGCTGCAGGGAGCCATCGGGCAGTTGCAGCGTGAGGCTGCCGTGGCGCAGGCGCTGCAGCAGTTGCAGCGTGCTGCGGGCGGCGGCGGGGGCGTTGCGTGGCAGGGCGAAACCGGCGTTGGGGGCGGTGGTGCTGTTCATGGCGGCGGTGGGCAGCGGTGAAGGATCAGAGGGCAGGCGGTGGGGCGTCGCCCGCGGTGACGAAGTCGCGCGGTGGCTCGGGCTGGCGGAAGAAGGGCGCGCGCTTGATCCACAGGCGCAGCGCCTGCCAGTGGATGCGTGCGATCACGCCGAAGGTCATGGCCGGGTAGCGCCAGAGCGCGCGGCGCACGCTCTGCGCATCCAGCGGCTGCAGCTGGCCGCTGACGCTGGTGTTGATCAGCACCGCTTCGCCGGGTGCGTCGAAGTAGTCGATGCGCGCCACGGTGCGGTCGTGGCCGTCGACGGTGCTGCGCATGAAGACGAAGCGGTACTGGCCACGCACCGGGCAGAAGGGCGAGACGTGGAACACCTTGTCCGCCGTGCAGGGCACGCCGTAGACCGGGTTCTCCAGCAGGTAGCAGTGGCGCTCGCCGAAGGTGTTGTTGACCTCGGCCACCACGGCGCGCAGCGAACCATTGGCGCGGTGGGCGTACCAGAAGCTCACCGGTTTGAAGCTGTAGCCGAAGACGCGCGGGTAGGTGTGCAGCCAGACCTCGCCGGCGGCGTCGGTGATGCCGTGTTGCTGCAGCAGTTCGTCGAGCCAGGCCAGGCTGTCGCTGCGGCCGTCGCCGTGGTCGGCGTCGTGGAAGGCGAGCGCGGCGCGGCGGTTGCGCGCCAGCGTGCCGCTGCCGTGCGCGCGCAGGCTGCGCATCGGCAACATCAGGAAGTAGGTCGGGTAGGCGAAGGCGTGGCGCTGCGGCCGGTGGCGCGTGTGGCGCACCTGGCCGAAGCCGATCTGTGGCGGCTCGAAGGGCGTGCTGCGCACGGCATTCACGCGAACACCCCCGGCAGCGCGGCGCGGCGGGCCGCGGCTTCGCTGCTCGCGGGCACGAGGCCGTGTGCGTCGATCAGCGCGCGCGCCGCGTGCAGGCCGGCTTTCAGGCCGTCTTCGTGGAAGCCGTAGCCCATCCAGGCGCCAGCGAAATACGTGTGTTGCCGGCCTTGCAGCGCCGGTACCTGGGCCTGCGCGCGGATGGCAGCGAGGTCGAACACCGGGTGGGCGTATTCAAATTCGCCGTGCACCAGCGCCGGGTCAATGGGGCTTTGCGGGTTGAGCGACACCACCACCGGCTGCTGCACCGGCAGCGGCTGCAGCTGGTTGAGCCAGTAGTGCAGGCAGACCCGGGCGGATTCCTGGTGCGCGCTGGGTGCGCGCTCGTAGTTCCAGGCCGCCCAGGCCTTGCGTTCGCCGGGCAGCACCGACGCATCGGTGTGCAGCACGGCGCGGTTGGGCTGGTAGCGGATGGCGCCGAGCACGGCGCGTTCGTCGGCCGTGGCGGCATCGCCCAGGATGGCCAGCGCCTGGTCGCTGTGGCAGGCCATCACGACGGCGTCGAAGCGTTCGACCCGGCCTTCGGTCACCACGCGCACGCCCTCGGCGTCGCGCAGCACCTGCTGCACCGGCGTGTTCAGCCGCTGGTCGGCGATGCCGGCCACGATCTTCTCCACGTACTGCCGCGCGCCGCCGGCCACGGTGTACCACTGCGGGCGGTTGGTGATCTGGATCAGGCCGTGGTTGTGGCAGAAGCGGACCATGGTCGCCACCGGGAACCGCAGCATCTGGTCCGTCGGGCAGCTCCAGATGCAGCCCATCATGGGCAGGAAGTACCAGTCGCGGAATTCGTCGGAGAATTTTTGTGCGTGCAGGAAGTCGCCCAGCGGCTGCAGCAGCGGGCTGCCGGGCGCCAGGTCTTCGCCGCGCTGTGCCAGCCTGGTGGTGATGCGGTTGAAGCGCACGATGTCGCGCAACATGCGCCAGAAACGCGGGTTGCCGAGGTTGCGCCGCTGCGCGAACACGGTCGCCAGGCTGGAGCCGCTCCATTCCAGCGCCGAGCCGTCGGGCGCAGCCCCGGGCGCCTGCACGGAGAACGACATGTCCGACTTCGCGACCGGCACGCCGAGCTGGGCGAACAGCGCCAGCAGGTTGGGGTAGGTGCGCTCGTTGAGCACCAGGAAGCCGGTGTCCACGCCGAAGGTGACGGGCAGGCCCTGGGCGTCGGGCAGGGTCATGTCGACCGTGTGGGTGTGTCCGCCGAAATAAGCGCCTGCTTCAAGCAGGGTGATGTCGGCCAGGCCTTGAAGCGTGTGGGCCGCTGCCAGGCCCGAGATGCCCGAGCCGATGATGGCGATGCGGGGGCGCCGGGGGGCTTTGCCACCGATGGGCTGGGGGTGGTGGTCGGAGCGCATGACTCAGACCCCCACAGCCCGGTGGGCTGGAATACAAAGGCCTGCGAAGCGCCCCGAGACGAAGGAGGGAGGGAGGGAGGAGGAG
>JAHIQV010000295.1 GCA_018903185.1 Gammaproteobacteria bacterium
ACCGCAGCTGGGGCATCGGCGTGGCACGCGTGGGGCCCACGGTCGCAGGTTTCTTCAACAACCTCACACCGCTGTTCGCCGCGCTGATGTCGGCCACACTGCTGGGCGAGCTGCCGCAGCTGTACCACGGGGCAGGGTTCGTGCTGATCGTCGGCGGGATTCTGGTGTCGTCGCGGCGCTGATCAATATGTTCCTGGGTACAGCCCGCCATCAGGCAGGATGTTCTGGCCGTTGAGGTAGCCCGCTTGCCGGCTGCAGAGGAAGGCGCAGATGGCGCCGAACTCATCCGGTGTGCCGAATCGCTTGGCCGGCACCTGGGCGATCTGCACCGCGCGCACCTCGTCCACGCTCTTGCCGCTCTTGCTGGCGGCACCCGCCAACGTGCCTTTGAGGCGGTCGGTGTCGAACTTGCCGGGCAGCAGGTTGTTGAGCGTCACGCCCTGCGCCGCAATACCGCTGCGCGCCACGCCGGCCACGAAGCCCGTCAATCCGCTGCGCGCACCGTTGGAGAGGCCCAGGATGTCGATGGGCGCCTTCACAGCGCTGCTGGTGATGTTGACGATGCGGCCGAAGCCGCGCTGCGCCATGCCGTCCACCGTGGCCTTGATGAGTTCGATGGGCGTGAGCATGTTGGCGTCCACGGCCTTGATCCAGGCTTCGCGGTCCCAGCTGCGGAAGTCGCCCGGCGGCGGGCCGCCCGCGTTGGTGACCACGATGTCGAATGCCGTACCCGGCCCGCCGGCCACACCCAGCGCCGCTGCCCGGCCTTCTGTGGTGGTGATGTCGGCGGCCACGGCGATCACCTGCACGCCGGGCGACGCGGTGCGGATGCCGGCGGCCGAAGCTTCCAGCGCTTCACGCCCGCGCGCCACCACGACCACGTTCACGCCCTCACCCGCCAGCGCCTGCGCGCAGCCCAGCCCCAGCCCCTTGCTCGCGCCACACACGAGCGCCCATTTGCCTTTGATGCCGAAGTCCATGTCCGTGTCTCCTTGTCAATAAAAAACAATCACTGGCCCGCAGCGGGCTTGCCGAAACGCGTCACCAGAAACACACCCGCGAGCACCAGCACCGTGCCCGCCACGATCCAGCCGTTGAACGGCTCGCCCAGGATCAGCACGCCCATGACGATGGTGGACATGGGGCCGATCATGCCGGTCTGCGCGGTCAGGCCGGCGCCCAGGCGTTCGATCGCCATCATGACCATGAGCACCGGTGCAAAGGTGCACAAGGTGGCGTTAAGCAGCGAGAGCCAGATCACCTCGGGCGCCACGTCGGCCGCGCTCAAAGGGCGCAAGATCACGAACTGCAGCAGGCACAGGCCGCAGGCGACGCTGGTGGCCAGCCCCACCAGTCGCAGCGAGCCCAGGCGCTTGACCAGCTCACCGCTGTAGACCAGGTAGATCGCGTAGCTGATGGCGCTGCCAAACACCAGCAGCGCGCCCAGCACCGCATTCGGCCCCTGAAAACCGGCCTCGTGGCCGAACACCAGCAGCACGCCCGCGTAGCTCACCGCCATGGCCAGCGCCTGCAGGCCGCTGATGCGCCGCTTGTAGATGAACCAGCCCAGCACCAGTACCAGCGTGGGATTGAGGTACAGGATCAGCCGCTCCAGGCTGGCGCTGATGTATTGCAGGCCCCAGAAATCGAGAAAGCTGGCGAGGTAGTAGCCGGTGAACCCCAGGCCGACGATGCCGAGCCAGTCCTTGCCGGTGAGGGCTGCCTTGCCCCGGCTGGCCCACCAGGCCAGCGCCAGGAACAGCGGCAGCGCGAACAGCATGCGGTACATGATCAGCGTCACCGCGTCCACGCCGTGGCGGTAGGCGAGCTTGACGATGATGGCCTTGCCGCTGAAGGCGATGGAGCCGGCGCTGGCGAGCAGCAGACCGGTGGCGAGGTGGGGTACGGGTGGCGCGGAAGGGGAAGGCATCGTTCCGATTATCGGCAGACCCCGCGCGACCTGCTGTCACGCCGGGCCAAGACCGCTCGGGACAGCCTCTCAGGCCTTGGGGGCCGAGAGCCGGTCCGCGTCGACCACGCGGTAGGTGCGGCCCTGCTTGTCGAGTGGTTCGATCAGGCCCTCGCGTTCGAACGCGGAGATCGTGCGGCTCACCGTCTCCAGCTTGAGATCGAGCATCGCGCCCATGTCTTCGCGCGAGAACAGGTTGGCCACCGTGGGGTCGTGCTCCGCCCGCATCTTGAGAATGAGGCCGGCCACACGCTGGCGCGCGTTGCCGAAATTGAGCTCGGCCAGCCAGTCATCGGCTTCTTTCAGGCTGTGGTGCCATTGCTCCATCAGGCGCTGGTGCAGGCGCGGCGTTTCGCGGTTCAGGCGCTGGATCACCTGCAGCGGCAAGCGGCACACCTTGATGTTGGTCAGCGCAATGGCATCGGAGTCGTACACCGGGCCCATCAGGGCTTCGAGCCCGATCACGTCGCCCGAGCGCAGCACGCGCACGATGCGCTGACGCCCGTCCACCGTGTTGCGCACCAGCTTGATCACCCCCGAACGCAGGGTGTAGAGCGACGTGGCCGTCTCGCCCATGCGCACCAGCGGCTGACCCGCACTGAATTCGAGGTCGTCGATGGGCGCGTGGATCAGGTTGAAGTCCTCTTCACGCAGGTCGGCAAACAGCACCATCTCGCGGATACCGCAGTTGCGGCAATCGGCGGTGCCGCGCCAGGCGGATTCGGTCTTGATCGGGATCATCTCGGGCTTTTCATGCGGTCGTGCGGACACTGGAATATAAGCCCTTGCTGAAAATCATGGACAACGGTCCGGTCAAACGTTTGGCACATCGCGCAGCGGCGGAGTGTGGGGCACCGTTTCGCCGCAGGGCCGCCCCAAGGCGAAACAGCCCCCTCGGGGGGCAGCGACCCGCGCAGCGGTGGAGCGTTGGGGCGATTGCCTTCAGCCGCTCACGGGCGGCGTGCAGGCCAGCACCTCGTCCAGCGTCGTCAGGCCTTCAGCCACGCGCGCCGCCCCGGCCAGGCGCAGCGGCCGCATGCCGTCCTTCACCGCCTGGCTGCGCAATGCTTCGAGCACCGGCTCGCGGCTCACCTTGCTCTTGAAGGTCTCGGTGACCACGAGCAGTTCGTACAGGCCCATGCGACCGTGGTAGCCAGTCATGCGGCAATCGACACAGCCCACCGGTCGATAGGGCCGGTACTTGCCGCTGATCTGCCAGGGCTTGACCAGCTCGGCCAGGGCTTCGCGCGACGCCGTGGTGCCTGCATCGTCCTCGCGCACGCGGCAGGCCTGACACAGGGTGCGCACCAGGCGCTGCGCCAGCACACCAAGCACGGTGGCGTTGATCAGGTAAGGCGGGATGCCCAGCTCCATCAGCCGCATGATGGCGCTGGGTGCGTCGTTGGTGTGCAGCGTGGTGAACACCAGGTGGCCGGTCAGCGCGGCCTGCACCGCCATCTCGGCGGTGGGCAGGTCGCGCACTTCGCCGACCATGATGATGTCCGGGTCCTGCCGCATCAGGGCGCGCAGGCCCTGGGCAAAGTCCAGGTCCAGGTGCGGCTGCACCTGGGTCTGGTTGAAGGCGGGCTCGATCATCTCGATCGGATCTTCCACCGTGCTCACGTTCACCTCTTCGGTCGCCAGGCGCTTGAGCGTGGCGTAGAGCGTGGTGGTCTTGCCCGAGCCGGTCGGTCCGGTCACCAGCACGATGCCGTAGGGCTTGCTGGTGAGCGACTGCCAGCGCTGGGCGTCGTGCGGCGCAAAACCCAGCGCGCTCAGGTCCTTCACTGTGGCTTCGGGATCAAAAATGCGCATCACCAGCTTCTCGCCAAAGGCGGTGGGCAGGGTGGACAAGCGCATCTCGACCTCGTCACCGCGCACCGCGCTCGCGCCCGTGCCCGTACCGGGGCGCAGGGTCTTGATGCGGCCATCCTGCGGACGGCGCTTTTCCACCACGTCCATGCGGCCCAGCAGCTTGATGCGCGCGATCATCGCGTTCATCACGCCCATGGGCATCTGGTAGACCGGGTGCAGCACGCCGTCGATGCGAAAACGGATCACGCCCTGCTCGCGCCGCGGCTCCAGGTGGATATCGCTCGCACGCTGGTCGAAGGCGTATTGCCAGAGCCAGTCCACCACCTGCACCACGTGCTGGTCGTTGGCATCGAGCTGCTTGTTGGCCTTGCCGAGTTCAACCAGTTGCTCAAAGCTGCCAAACCCCCCCTGGCCACCCAGCTTGCTCGCCGCACGAACCGATCGGGCGAGAGCGAAAAACTCGGCCGTGTAGCGCGCCACGTCCTGCGGACTCGCCAGCACAAGGCGCACGCTCTTGCGCGTCTGCCTCTCCACCTCGGGCACCCAGTCGCGGATGAAGGGCTCGGCCGTGGCCACCACCACCTCGGCCACACCCACCTGCACCGGCAGCACCTTGTGGCGCTCGGCGTAAGCCGCGCTCATCACGTCGGCCACCTTGCCCACGTCGACCTTCAGCGGATCGATGCGGAAATAATCCATGCCACTGTGTCCGGCCAGCCACTGCGTGAGCTGCTCGATGTCAAGCACATGTCCGTCGGCCTCGCGCGCTACGCCCACCACCGCAAGCCGCTGCAGCGGGTGCTGGGCGCTGTGCGCCGACGCACAACGCGCCACCGTGCGGGCCGCCTCGTCCGCCGAGATCACGCCATCTTCGCGCAGCCAGCCCACCAGCGTGCGCCAGTCGAGCGGCCCGGGTTCGTGAGCGGGCCTGGGCGCAGGGGCCTTGGTGGTGGTGGTTTTCATGACACGTTCAGTCAACCGGTTTGAAAATGCGCAGCCATTTGACCGCTGGCAGGCGCCAGCGCGACTGGATTTCTTCGGCCCGCGCCAGCAGCGCCATGCGCGTGGGACGGTCGGCGGTGCGTTGCGCAAGCACGATGGTGTTGCCCTCGCGCGTGGGCTTGAAAGCCCAGACCGCGCCTTCACCAAACGCCGCGCAGATACTCTGCAGCGAGCGCTCGTAGCTCGCGTCGCGGCCAAAGAGGTTCACCGTCATGACGCCCTCGTCGGTCAGCACCGAGCGGCAGTCGGCGTAGAAATCGGGGCTGTCGAGCACGGGTGCGGCGGCCTCGTGGTCGTACAGGTCCACCTGCAGCGCATCGATCTGGCCGGTGTGCGCCGGGTTGCGGATTTCCTGCTCCGCATCGGCCAGCAGCACGCGCAGGCGCGGGCCATCGGGCGGCAGCTTGAACCAGCCACGGCAGGCCGCGAGCACCTGCGGGTTGATCTCGATCGCCGTGGTGTCCATGCGCAACTGCTTGAAGTGGAACTTGGTCAACGCGGCCGAGCCCAGCCCGAGCTGCATGGCGCGGCGCTTGCCCACGGAATCGGGCTCCACGAACAGCAGCCAGGCCATCATGCGCTGCACATAGTCGAGCTCGATGTCGAACGGCGCGTCGATGATCATCGAGCCCTGGATCCACTCGGTCCCCAGGTGCAGGAAACGCACCTCGCCGTCTTCGGACATGGTCACGTCGGGCAGGGTCTGCGGTCCGGTGCGGCGCCGGGCCGTGGCATTGGCTCCGCTCTTCATGCCCGGACTCCCGGGCGGTCGCCGCCCAACAGGCGGGGAAACCATGCCATGGGGCGGCGGGCGGGCGAACCCCCTGAATCCGTCGCTGCGCGGACGGGCAACCAATACTGCATCTTTGTCACTTCTGGAACTGCAAAGCGATCATTATGAACATGGATGCCGGTGGGTCCCGGGTGGAGACACCTCAAGCCGTCTGGTGTTCGCGCCGGGTGGTTTTTCTTCCGGGCTCGTGTTTCTGGCTGGCATGGTGCGGGGACGATGACGCCGCGCGGCCAACTCCGCGAATGTCCCCCGGGCCGTTCCGGCCCTCCTCCTTGACTTCGCTGCGTCAGCCACCCGACGTCATCGTCCAACAAAGTTACTGCGACTCAACGGAGAACTGCCCACACGTCTCCAGCTTGCTGTGGCGGTGCGTTCTGCATAGCGAAGTAAAGGAGGAGGCCCGGCGAAGCCGGGCCGGGGGACATGAGCGGCGCAGAGCGCACCGACGCAGCAAGCGCCCGCGAGGTCTATGGGCAAAGGGTGCTAAACAGCAACCCCATGCCGCCGCAACACCTCAGCCCACGCAGCGAGCTTGCGATCAAACGACCAGCTCGCGTTCGCCGGGCTGGTGGACGGCAGCTTGTAAACCGGCAGTCCGAATGCCGACGTGTGCTTGGCGTGCCGGAAGCTCTCACCCCCGTTGTGCGCAATCGCCTCCAGCACAGGGCACAGCCGCTGCACCGCAGCGAAGTCGTTGAGTTTGGCAGAACGGATGTCGGCATCCAGACTGCCCTCGCGCTCACAGGCGCCGTACACGTCCCACAGCCCCAGGCCATGCTCGTGCAGCGCGGCGATGCGCTCGGCATACGGCAACGCGATCAGCGGCTGCTGCCAGAGCGCCCCCAGGATCTTCCAGAACTGGTTCTGCGGATGGCCGTAATACTGCTGCGCGCGCAGCGATGCCACACCCGGAAAACTGCCCAGCACCAGCAGGCGCGTGCGCACGTCCATCACCGGCGGCAAACCCTGCAGGCGGCTCAAGCCACGGCCCCTCCCGCTGCCAAAGCCGCCAGTTTCGGCAGCGCCACCAGGGCGTTGGCGCTGGTCGCCCGCGCCAGCGCGTCGGTCGGCACACCCCGCAGATCCGCCACCACCTGCCCAATGCGCGGCAGCTCGGCCGGCGTGTTGACCCCCTGCGAGCGCCCGTCTGCGCGCTCCGCCGCCGTTGCATACAGCCAGTGCGGCGGGATGTCGGGCGCGTCGGTTTCCATCACCAGCGCCGACAGCGGTAGTTCGGCGGCCAGGCGACGCAATTTCAGCGCCGGATCGAACGTCACCGCGCCACCGAAGCCGAGTTTGAAACCGAGATCCAGAAAGGCCTGCGCCTGCTGCGCGCTGCCGTTGAAAGCGTGGGCAATGCCGCCCGCCACCGGCAGCTCGCGCAGCGCGGCCAGCAAGGGGTCGGCACTGCGCCGCACATGCAGGATCACCGGCAGGCCGTGCCGGCGCGCCAGCCGCAGCTGCGCGCGGTAGAAGCGGGCCTGGCGCTCGCGCATGGCGGGCTCGCACAGCGCAGGCACGAAGAAGTCCAGCCCGATCTCGCCCACCGCCACCAGCCGCGGATCGTCGCGGTGTTCGGTCAGCGCCGCGTCCAGCGCATCCAGGTCTTCGTCCCGCGCTTGTGGCACGCACATCGGGTGGATGCCCAGCGCGTAGGCGTCGCCCAGCCGGTGTGCCAGCCGGCGAACGGTGTCGAAGTTGCTGCGCTCCACCGCCGGGATCACGCACAAGCCCACGCCCAGCCCACGCGCCCTCTCGCGCGCCTCCACCGCCAGCGCGTGTTCAGCGCCGAATTCGGGTGCGTCGAGGTGGCAATGGGTGTCGATCCACATGGCGGTATAACCTTGATTGTGCCGCCTGAAGCGTGCCCGATGTGGGGCACACCGTGCGGCCCCGGAGCCCCCGATGTCCCATTCGACCTCTTGTTTCGTCCGCCCCTTCGCCTGCTTGGCCATCTCCCTCTCGCTGGCCGCCTGCGCCGGACAGCCCGCCGCGCCCTCGCTCACGGGCACCGAGTGGCGGCTGGAAGCCCTGGGCGACAGCGCCGTGATGGAGCGCTCGCAGGCGACGCTGACCTTCCCCGAGGCGGGTCGCGTCGCCGGCAACGGTTCGTGCAACCGCTTCTTCGGTTCGGTCCGCATCACGCAGGGCCACATCGGCTTTGGTCAGATGGGTTCGACCAAGATGGCCTGCATGGGGCCGGCGAACGAGCAGGAGGCGCGCTATCTCGCTGCCCTGCAGAAGGCCGAGCGCTACGAGCTGCAGGGCCGCACGCTGCTGATCCACGTGCAGGGCATGGCGCAGCCGCTGCGCTTCGTCCAGACCCGGCCCTGAACCCTCAGGTCAGCACACCGGCCGTCAGGCGCAGCACGCGCCCGCAGCGCGCCGCCAGCGTCTCGTCGTGGGTGACGACGATGAAGGCCGTGCCCTGATCGCGGGCGAGCTGCATCATGAGTTCGAACACACCGTCGGCGGTGGCGCGATCGAGGTTGCCGGTGGGTTCGTCGGCCAGCACACAGGCCGGCTGCGTCACCAGCGCGCGCGCGATGGCCACGCGCTGGCGTTCGCCACCCGACAGTTCGGACGGTCGGTGGTGCAGGCGCCCGGCCAGCCCGACGCGCGTCAGGGTCCGGGTGGCGATTTCGGCCGCTTCAGCACGCGGCAGGCGGCGGATCCACAGCGGCATCGCCACGTTGTCGCGCGCGCTGAATTCGGGCAGCAGGTGGTGGAACTGGTAGACGAAGCCCAGGTGCCGGTTGCGCAGCGCCCCCTGCTGCGTCGCGCTCAGGCCCGACATCGTCTGCCCCATGAGTTGCACGCTGCCGCTGGTGGGCGCGTCCAGGCCGCCGAGCAGGTGCAGCAGCGTGCTCTTGCCCGAGCCGGAAGCGCCGACGATGGCCACGGTTTCGCCTTTGCGCACCGTCAGGTCCACGCCCTGCAGCACGGTCACATCGAGCCGGCCTTCGGAGAAACGTTTGGTCAGGCCGGTGGCCTGGAGAACAACGGGAGACATGGGCTGGTCACTCATAACGCAGCGCCTCCGCGGGGTTCACGCGGCTCGCACGCCAGCTCGGGTAGATGGTCGCCACAAACGACAGCACCAGCGAAATCAGGCCCACCGGCAGGATGTCGCCCTGTTGCGGATCGCTGGGCATGCTGCTGATGAGGTACACGTCCTGGGGCAGGAAGCTCGCGCCCAGCAGGCGCTCCAGCGCGGGCACGAGGGTATCGATGTTGAAGGCCACGCCCAGCCCCAGCAGCAGGCCGGCGCCGGTGCCGATGATGCCCACCATCGCGCCCTGCACCATGAAGATGCCCATGATGCTCTGCGGGCTGGCGCCCAGCGTGCGCAGGATGGCGATGTCGGCGCGCTTGTCGGTCACCGTCATCACCAGCGTGGACACGAGGTTGAACGCCGCCACCGCCACGATCAGCGTGAGGATGATGAACATCATGCGTTTTTCGAGCTGAACCGCCGCGAACCAGCTGCGGTTCTGGCGCGTCCAGTCGCGCACCAGCAGGCCCGGATCGAGGTCGGCGGCGATGGCAATCGCCACCTCGCGCGCGGCGTGCAGGTCCTTGATCTTCACGCGCACACCGGTGGGCCCTTCGACGCGGAAGATGCGCGCGGCATCTTCCTGGTGCAGCAGGGCCAGCGCCGAGTCGTATTCGAAGTGGCCCGAATCGAAGGTGCCGACCACCGTCATCTGGCGGATGCGCGGCACCACGCCGGCGGGCGTCACCTGACCGCTGGGTGCGATCAGGGTCACCGTGTCGCCGGTGCCCACCCCCAGGCTGCGTGCCAGCTCGCCGCCCAGAATGACGCCGAACGCACCCGGCACCAGCCGCGGCAACACGGTGTCGGCCAGATCGGCTGCGAGGTCTGTCACCTTGGGCTCCAGCGCCGGATCGATGCCCCGGACCAGCGCGCCCTTCATGTCCTCACCCCGCGCCATCAGCGCCTGAGCGCCCACGAAAGGCGCCGCGCCCAGCACCTCGGGATGCCGCTCGATGGTGGCCAGCGTGGCCGCCAGGTCGGGGATCGCCTGGCCACCCGGCTCGAAAATTTCTATGTGCGAAAGCACGCCCAGCATGCGGTCGCGCACCTCCTTCTGGAAGCCGTTCATCACCGACAGCACGATGATGAGCGCCGCCACGCCCAGCGCAATGCCCAGCATGGACACGCCCGAGATGAAGGAGATGAAGCCGTTGCGCCGGGTGGCGCGGCCGGCGCGGGTGTAGCGCCAGCCGAGTATGAGTTCGTAGGGGGTTTGCATCATGAAGTCCAGGGCGGATTGTGGCATCCCCGACAATCGCACCCATGTCCGTTGCCTCCATGGCCCCAGAAGCCCTGTCCTCTCTGCCCAAGCACTTGCTGATCCCGTTTGCCAGCGCCAGTGCGCCGGAGTGCCAGACCGTGCTGAACAGCCTGAACCTGCCGAACCTGGGGGCCTTGCTGGCTGAGCTGGCACCTGCGACCACCGACAGCGGTGACGAGCACTCGCTGAGCCTGCCGCACGAGCGCGCGCTGGCGCAGATCCGGGGCCTGGTGAAGGCCGATGGTTCAGCCTGTGACGACGGCCAGATCCCCTGGGCCGCCGCCGGGAGTGCCGAACCCGCCACGCCACAGGCCTGGTTCAGCCCCTGCCATTTCCAGATCGGCACGGATCACGTGAGCCTGCTGCCGGGCGAGCAGATCGGCTTGACCGATGAAGACGCCCGTGGCCTGTTCGACGCATTCAAGCCCTATTGCGCCGAAGACGGCATCACCCTGCGCTTTGAGTCGGCCACACTCTGGCACGCCAGCGGCGAGCCGCTGCGCGGCATCGCCTGCGCCAGCCTGGACCGCGTGAGCGGCCGCCCGGTGGACAGCTGGATGCCCCAGAGCCCCGCCAACCCGGCCGGCAGCCAGTTGCTCAAGCGCCTGCAGAGCGAAGCACAGATGCTGTTCTACACGCACCCG
>JAHIQV010000296.1 GCA_018903185.1 Gammaproteobacteria bacterium
CCGACACCTGGGTGTTGGTGCCGCAGGAACGCACCTGGCTGAAGTTCACCAGATCGCCCTGCTGTTGCCAGCGCGCCAGTGTGGGCGTGGTGTCACGGGCGTAGCCATCGAGCGCGAAGTGGTCGGCGCGCGCCGTCTCGCCCAGCACCAGCAGCAACAGCGGTGGCCGCGCCTGGTTCGTATAGCTCGCGCCGAGCACCGCGTCTTCACCGACCGGCGTCAGGGTGCGCGCCTGCGCGGGCAGCTGCTGCGCGGCCAGTTTGCCCGCGGCGTACACCGTGTTGAGGGGATTGATCATGAAGCGCAGCGTCTTCTGGTTGCGCATCAGCGAGGCGAGGTCCTGGTAGCTCAGCAGCGCCGCGCCCACCGCCAACACCAGGCCCGCCACCACGCCCAGGCCGTTGGGCAGCAGCCGCGAAGCCGCGTGGCCCATCGCCACCGGCCGGTGCCACAACCACCCCAGCGCCGGTGCCGCCACCAGCAGCAGGCTGCCCGCCAGCGACCACGACAGCAGGTCGCGCACCTCGCGCGCATCGGTGTGCAAGGCATTGGCCAGCATGGTGCTGTCGATCACGACACCGTACTGCCACATGTAGTGGCTGTTCAGCGCCGCCATCACCACCAGCAGGGACGCGGCCGGTCGCAGCAGGCGCGGCCACGCCAGCAGCGACAGCAGGGCCACCGTGCCACCCACGATCATCAGACCCAGGCCCATGAACGCCGTCCAGCGGACCTCGCCGCCGGACAGCATGCGCTGCCACAGCGGCAGATTGCCCGGAACGGCCAGCCACAGCGCGAGCAGCCAGACGGTCTGGCCCGGGGAACGGGCCGTGTTGGCGGTGAAGGTGGCGGGCGCCCGCGTGGGTGGGGCGGACAACGCCGGGGACAAGCTGGCCTGCATGGTCACATTCGATGCGCCAGCACACACTGGCCCCGCCAGCGTAGGCAGCCTGGGTTAAGCCAGCCTTATGCCGACCTGTTCCACCAAGAAACCAGGGTTCTCAGCGTGCCCAGCGCAGATTGAACCGCGTGCTCATGGGCGGCTCGCCCGCGTCGCGCTCCAGCGTGGCGCCCATCTGTTCGGCGATGCGCCCCACCAGGCGCAGGCCCAGACCGAGGCCGGGCTCGGACGCTGCGGTGACGGCACCCGAGCCCGCGCGTTGACCGTCGTCGGAAACGGACACACCGAATCCGTCGGATGAGCGCCAGATTTCGACCGACACCTGGGTGCCTTCGGGTGTGTGGCGCAGGGCGTTTTCGATCAGGTTGCGCAGGGCCAGTTCCAGCAACATGGGCTGGGCCGACACGCGCACCGGCTGCTCGGGCTGCTGCAGGGACAGCTCGTGACCCGTCTCGTACGCCAGCTGCGCATGGTTCGAAATCAGACGCGCCGCGAGCTCGCCAAGCTCGACGTCCTGCGTCTCCAGCAGGTTGGACGGACCCCCGTTGCCGGTGCGCTGCGCGCGCGCCAGGTCCAGCAGCTGCGACAGGATGCGGCCGGCGCGCAGGGCCTCGCGCTCCAGCCGGTCCAGGCGTTCGGGCGAGGCGTCCGCCTGCGCAGCCCGGGCCTGCAGCGCAATGACCGCCAGCGGCGTGCGCAGCTCGTGCGCCACGTCGGAAGCGAATTCGCGCTCGCGCTGCGCCTGCTTCTGCAAGGTATCGACCAGCGTGTTGATGGCAGAGACCGTGCTGGTGAATTCGCGAAAACGGTGCCGGGTGTCCAGCCGCTGACCGGCGAACCCGTCGAGCGCGGCCACCTCGCTGGAGAGCTGGTCCAGCGGGCGCAAACCGCGCCGGATGGTCCACCACAGCAGCAGGGCCACCAGCGGCAGGATCAGGATCGCGGGTTGCGCCACGTGTTCGGCGATGTCTTTGCCGAGCTCGCCACGCTTCTTCATGTCCATCAGCGCCAGCACGCGGCGCTCGCGCCCGTCCATGTTCAGGCGCACGCCGAAGCTGCGCCAGTCACCCAGGCCGTGTTCGGTCTGCAGCGTCAGGGTGCGGAACCCCCGCGGGGGCAGGTCCGTGATGTCCAGCCCCGGCGCGACGCGGTGGGTGTCGGCGACGAGGCGGCCATCCTCCCAGGCCAGCACCGCGACGTCCTGCAGGTACTCGTGTTCGAGGCCGGCCGACGCCGGCACCACGTTCTGGCTGGCCCCGGTGGGCGAGGCTTCGATCCACAGCTTGGCCACCGCCACCAGCTGGCCGTCCGAAAACTTGCGCGCCTCGCGGAACCCGGTGGACCAGGCCACGGCGATCAGGGTCAGCCACACCAGCAGCAGCGCGCCGAGCGTCCAGCTCAGGATGTAGCGGCGCAACACGGGCTGCCGCGATGGGAAAGCGGCCACCGGGTTCATGCGGGGTCCGCCCGATTCGGCGCGGCGGTGGGTGCCACTTCGCGGGGAATGAAGTAGCCCACGCCACGCACGGTCTTGATGAGCGACTCACCCAGCTTGCGGCGCAGGTGGTGCACGTGCACCTCGATCGCGTTGCTGTCGAGCGCTTCGCCAAAACCGTACAGCGCCGATTCGAGCCGGGCCTTGGACAGCACCTGGGGCCGCGCCTGCAGCAGGGTCAGCAGCAGTGCAAACTCGCGCCCGCCCAGCGCCACGGGCTGACCGGCCAGCTCGACGGTGCGCGCGGCCGGGTCGAGCACCAGATCGCCATGTTCGATCAACGGCTTGCTGCGCCCGCTCGCCCGCCGCAGCATGGCGCGCAGCCGCGCGAGCAGTTCGTTGGCGTCGAACGGCTTGACGATGTAGTCGTCGGCCCCGCTGTCCAGGCCGCTGATGCGGTCGCTCACGCCATCGCGCGCGGTCATGATCAGCACCGGCATGTCGCTGCGCGGCAGCGCTTCGTGGGCCCGGTTGCGCTCACCGAGGCGGCGCAGGCGCGCCAGCAGGTCCAGCCCGTCGCCATCGGGCAGGCCCAGGTCGAGCAGCAACACGTCAAAGGGCTCCACCGCCAGGGCCGTCCAGGCGGTATCGAGCGTCGAACACACGTCCACCGCGTAACCCGCCTGGCGCAGCGAATCGCTCAGGCCGCTGGCGATGCCGGGATCGTCTTCCACCACAAGTGCGCGCATTTCAGGGGCGGGCCAGGGACCCGGTGACAAAAGGGTTCCATTATCCGGACCGCGCTTAAGCGGCTCTTAAAGTGCGCCGCGCACGATGCGGCCCCATGCACATCCGTCCCGCTGCCCGTTCCCTGCTGTCCCCTTCGACTCCCGGTACCCACCTGCTGAGAGGCCTGCTGGCGGTGCTGGTGCTGACCCTGCTGTGGGACTTCTCGGGCCTGGACCTGCCCGTGCTGCAAGCCATCGGAACGCCCGAGGGGTTTCCCTGGCGACACCACTGGCTGCTGGAACAGGTGTTGCACGATGGCCTGCGGCAGCTCGCCCTGGGCTTCTACCTGCTGCTCGGGCTGTGGGTGCTGTGGCCACAGACCTGGCCCGGCCCGGCCATTGACCGGCGCGAGCGCCTCGTCGTGGTGGTGCTGGTGGCGCTGTCGCTGCTGGCGGTGAATCTGGTGAAGTACAACAGCCTCACCAGCTGTCCCTGGGAGCTGCAATCCTTCGGCGGCCGCGCACCCTACGTGTCGCACTGGAACTTCCTGGACACGGACGGCGGTCCTGGCCGCTGCTTCCCCGGCGGTCACGCGTCCAGCGCCCTGGCCTTTCTGCCCCTGTGCCTGCCCTGGCTGCTGCCGCCCCGAGGGGTCGACCGCGAGGCCGCGACCGGCTGGCGCTGGCTGCTGGTGCTCCTGTTCGCGGGCGCTCTTGCCGGTGCGGCGCAGACCCTGCGCGGCGCACACCCGCCCAGCCACACGCTGTGGACGCTGCTGACCTGCGCCAGTGTCAGCCTGGCCGGCTGGCTCGGGGCGCGGCCCTGGCTCGCCGGGCAGGAGGCTCAAACGGTGCCAGTGTCGCCGTAGTAACTGCGGTACCAGTCCACGAAGCGCTGCACACCGAGCTGCAGATCGGTGTTCGGGCGGATGCCGAAGCCCTTTTCCAGCGCCGTGGTGTCCGCCCAGGTCTCCGGCACATCGCCCTGCTGCATCGGCATGAAGTGTTTGATGGCCTCGATGCCCGTGGCCTTTTCGATGCAGCCGATGAAGTCCATCAGGCTCACCGGTCCGTTGTTGCCCACGTTGAGCACCCGGTGGGCGGGCGCGTCTGCCGTGGCCACCGGTGGCTCGGCCATGACCTTGAGCACGGCGTTCACCACGTCGTCCACGTAGGTGAAGTCGCGGCGCATCTGGCCGTTGTTGTAGACATCGATCGGCTGGCCCGCCAGCACGGCGCGCACGAACTTGAAGATCGCCATGTCCGGTCGCCCCCAGGGACCGTACACCGTGAACAGGCGCAGACCCGTGGCCGGAATGCCGTAGAGGTGGCTGTAGCTGTAGGCCATGAGTTCGTTGGCCTTCTTGCTCGCGGCGTAGAGCGAGATCGGCTGGTCGGTGACCATGTCCTCGCGCAGCGGCATCTGGCGCGCCGCACCATAGATGGAGCTGGACGACGCATAGACCAGGTGCCGCACACCGCTGTGACGGCACCCCTCCAGCACCGTCAGCATGCCGGCCAGGTTGCTGTCCAGGTAGGCCATGGGGTGGTCGACGGAATGGCGCACGCCGGCCTGGGCCGCCAGGTGCAAGACAACCTCATAGCGGGTTTCGGCAAACAGACGCGCCATCGCATCGCGGTCGGCCAGATCCAGGCGGTGGAACACGAAGCCGGGCCGGGCCAGCAACTGCTGCAGGCGGGCCTGCTTGAGCGCGGGCTCGTAATAGGCGTTCAGGTTGTCCAGGCCCTCGACCTCAAAACCCTGGTCGAGCAGGCGCTGGCACAGGTGGAAACCGATGAAGCCGGCGGCGCCGGTGACCAGGATTTTCCGGCCGGGCGCAACAGACAATTCGCTCATGGCAATACCCCGCTCGTGACAGGTTGGTAGTGGAAACGCTGGATACGGGCCGGAGACCCACAGGACGGCCGCACCGCATCGGGACCCAGGAGCATCCATTCGCGCCTGTGCGCCTCGCCCAGCGACACCGCACGCGCCCCATCGAAACAGCCCAGTTCAGCGCCGTTGGGCACCAGCAGGTGGCGCCCCGGGGCCTCACGCATCCAGATCCAGGCGTTCTGCTCCTGCTGCAACAGCGGTGCCAGGTAGCTGAAATGGGTCAGCGGGCGCTGGCTGAACAGCAGGAACTGTTCCTTGAAATAGATCAGTCCGAGTTCGGCGCCCGGGGGCAGACGCTGCTCGACCTGCAGCATCATGTCCTTCGGCGTGCGATGGGGATCCACCCGTGGCCAGACCAGCAGCGCGACGATCAGCCAGCCCAGCAGGCTGGCCGAGGCCAGCCGGACGAACAGATCTGCCTTGCGCAAGACCACCAGCAGCACGATCAGCGCCAGCCCCAGGGCCACCAGGGGCAGGCCGATGGCGCTGGCGATGTCGGCGTAGTCCCGCATCTTTCCGGGCAATCGCTCGGGCATCTGCCACATGGTCAGACCCAGGCCGGTCACGAGCAGGGCCAGGCCCGGCACCAACCAGCGGAAAAACCCGTCCAGCTTCTTCGCCAGCGGGAGCTCGCGACCGTTCACCCACAGCACCGCCACCACCAGCGACAACATGGGCAGCGCCGGGAAGATGTAGACCTCGCGCTTGCCCGAGCTGAGCGAGAAAAACAGCAGCACCAGCCCCACCCAGGCCAGCAGCACCCGCAGCTTGGCATCCTGCCGCAGCAGCGCCACCAGGGGCCTGATCAGCACCAGCATCACGATCGGCAAGGGGAACCACACGACCGGAATCGCCTGGGTGAAAAAGTAGTGCCAGGGTTTGACGTGGTGCCAGGCGTTGACGAAGCGCTCGCCGGTCTGGCGGAACAGCAGGTCGTTGCGGTAGGCCACCATCGTGTCGGTGCCAACGCTGTGCACCTGCCAGAGCATCGGCCCCAGCCAGAGCGCGATCACCGCCAGCATCACCGGCACACCGAGCAGCAGGCGCCAGCTCCAGCACGCACCACGGAACCGGCTTTGCCGGGCCGCAGGTGCGGTCCCCCCTTCGGGGGGAAGACGCGGAGCGGCGCAGGGGGGAGCATGGCTCCACAGGGCCAACGGCAGCAGCATCAGCAGCGGCAGGAAACCCACGCCCTTGGTCATGATGCCCAGGCCCATGGCCACCCAGCTCACGAAATACCAGCGCCAGTGCGGACCGGTCAGGAAATGGCGCAGCAGGCCGTAGCAGCCCAGCGTGATCCAGAAGGTGACCAGGGCATCGATCTGCGCCGCCTTGCCCTGCAGCAGGAACTGCGGCGTGAAGGCCAGCACCAGCACGGCGAACAGCGCCGTCTGCGGATTCCACAAGCGGCGCCCGAGGTCGTGCACCAGCCAGAGCGTGCCCATCGAGGCCAGCGCGCTGGGCAGCAGGAACGACAGCCTGAGGTCACCGACGAGCTGGAAAAACAGCGCGCTCAGCCACATGAACACGGGTGGCTTGTCGGGGTAGTACTCGCCGCCGCGGGTCGGGAACAGCCACTGGCCGCTCTCCACCATCTCGCGCGCGATCTGCGCAAACCGCGGCTCGTCGGCCGGCCAGGGGTACCGCAGGCCGATGCCGGCCAGCAGCACGAGGGCCATGGCCACCAGCCAGAACAGCGTCTGGCGGCGCACGGTGGCGTCAGAAGTCATGGGTGTTTCGCTCCATCAGGTCCGTTGCACCCGCTTCCCGAGGCAGCCGCGGAACCGGCGTTGCCGGGCCGCTGGCTGCGCCCCCTGGAGGGGGTGACGCCGCAGGCGGCACAGGGGTGGCTTTGAACTGCTGCATCCGCTGCTTGAAACCATGGTGGTAGAGGTACCAGGCCAGCACGCTGGAGCCCACCAGCAGGGCAAAACTCATCCAGATCTTCGAGCTGTCCTGCAGCGCCACGC
>JAHIQV010000297.1 GCA_018903185.1 Gammaproteobacteria bacterium
ATTCGGCGTCGGTGCGGGCCACCAGAATCGTGGGCACATCGCAGATGTCGGCCGCCAGCCGCGCGGCGATCAATTTGGCAATGAATTCGCGGGCGGGAACCAGCACTTTGCCACCCATGTGGCCGCACTTCTTCACGGCCGCCAGCTGGTCTTCGAAGTGCACGCCGGCTGCACCGGCGGCGATCATGTTCTTCATCAGCTCGAAGGCGTTGAGAACGCCGCCAAAGCCGGCTTCTGCATCGGCCACGATGGGCAGGAAGTAGTCGATGAACTCAGGGCTGCCCGGCTCGATGCCACGGCCCCACTGGATTTCGTCGGCGCGCTTGAAGGTGTTGTTGATGCGGCGAACCATGGTGGGCACCGAGTCGTAGGCGTAGAGCGACTGGTCGGGGTACATGGTCTCGGATGTGTTGCCATCGGCAGCCACCTGCCAGCCCGACAGGTACACGGCTTCCAGGCCGGCCTTGGCTTGCTGCATGGCTTGGCCAGCAGAGATGGCGCCGAAGGCGTTCACGTAGCCTTTCTTCGCGCCGCCGTTGACCTTGTCCCAAAGCTTTTCGGCACCGCGCTTGGCCAGTGTGTGTTCGATCTGCATGCTCCCGCGCAGACGCACGACGTCAGCAGCAGAGTAACCGCGCTTGACACCTTTCCATCGCGGGTTGGTGGCCCAGTCTTTTTCCAAGGCTTCGATCTGCTGTTGGCGGCTCAGTTGCTCGTTAAGGGATTGGGGCATTTGAAGACTCTCCGTGAGGTTGATGAAAAGGGGTCGGCGCTCTCACCATGCAAGCCAGATGCCGATGTATGAACTTTAAGTCTTATAGAAGAGTTTTTAAAGCTCTTATGTCTTATATAAGATAAAATATTTCTCATTTAAAATCAACAATGTTTACACAATATTTCTCAATACGATATTTTATTTCTTGTATTGAGAAATTTTTTTGCAGCGCAGCACATCCTGTTTTCACATTAAGAAAAGACGTTCTCTCATCCCGGAATAGATAAAACACCATCCCTGTGGGTGCCCCGCGCATGCGACCCACCTCCAGGAGACGCACGTATTCCAGGCGAGCTGTGTCTGCACATACCGGCTGCGAGGCTGGAGTGACGGGGCTTCGGGCATGATCTGCGGCCATGCACGCTTCCATCACAACAACCCCTGCGATACCGCGTTGGTGGGCCTACGCTTGCCTGGCCCTGAGTATGTCGCTGGTCGGCAGCTACGTGGCACTGTCCAAACCTCTTGTGCTGGTCTTTCCGGTTTTTCTGCTGGCCTGGCTGCGCTTCGGCATCGGAGGAATCGCCATGTGGCGCTGGCTGCGCAAGCCAGCGGAGGAACCTCCGTTTTCGCCCCGAACACGCCGCCTTCTGTTCCTGGAATCCTTCCTCGGCAACTTCCTGTTTTCGATCTGCATGCTGTTTGGTGTCAGCTTGACCACGGCCGTGGCCGCTGGTGTGGTGATGGCGGCCATTCCGGCGGTGGTGGCGATTCTGAGCCGCATCTTTCTGAAAGAACGCATCGGTCGCCGGACAACTGCCGCCATTGCTTGCGCCGCGCTCGGTATCGGCTTGTTCTCTCTGCAAAAACCCGATGTCGGCCTGGCCGGATCGCAAGAATTGACATTCCTGGGACTGGGATATTCGGTCTGGGGCAACCTGCTCGTGTTCGCTGCCGTGGTGTGTGAAGCATCCTATGTGGTGATCGGCAAGAAGCTGACTGAAGGCCTCGGGCCCAAACGCATCTCTGCCATCATCAACCTCTGGGGTTTTGCGCTGGTCACGCCGTTTGGCTTGTGGGCAGCGTGGCATTTCGATTTCACGGCGGTCAGCGGCGGAATCTGGGGCCTACTGGTGTTCTATGGGCTCGCCGCCAGCATGTGGACCGTCTGGCTGTGGATGACCGGGCTTCGGACCGTACCTGCCTCACGTGCGGGCGTGTTCACGGTGATGCTACCGGTTAGTGCCGCGGCCATCGGGGTGCTGTTCATGGGAGAACGATTGACGCCGTTGCAGATGCTGGCGTTCGGTATCGCGCTACTGGGCTTGATCCTGGCAACCCTGCCCGCTCGCCAGTCGACCAGGCGCTGACCCGCTTCAGCTACCGGTCACAGGCAGAACAAGCCAGTGGGGTTGGTCAGCCCCATCCAGAGTGCCCAGCCAGAAGTCAGAGCAAGCGCCAAGCCGGCCAAGCGGATGGCCCAAGCTCCCGATTGACCGCCTCGCAGGCGCAGCAACAACCAGGGAGCCGCCGTGAGGGAAATGGAAGTACCCAATGAGAACAGCGCCATGATGGCAGCTCCCTCGAACACGTTCGCCGAGAGCGATGCCACGAGCAAGGCGGAATACAGCAGACCGCACGGCATGAACGCCCAGCCGATACCCAACACAATGGGCGCACGAGGGCCCAAGCGGGTAAGCACCGGGCGTGCCTTGCGCCACAGCGATTGGCCCAGGCTGTCAATCCAGGCGGGTTGGCGTGCTTGCCAGATCAGTGCCAGCCCAAGGAGAAATGCCGCCGCGTGGAACATGGTCCAGAGCGGCCGGATCGCGATGGTGTTGGTCCCCAGCAC
>JAHIQV010000298.1 GCA_018903185.1 Gammaproteobacteria bacterium
GGCCGAAGGCCTGGAGCGTTTCCTGCACACCAAGTACGTGGGCCAGAAGCGCTTCTCGCTCGAAGGTGGCGAGAGCTTCATCGCCGCCATGGACGAGCTGATCCAGCAGGCCGGCGCACAGGGCGTGCAGGAAATCGTGATCGGCATGGCCCACCGTGGCCGCCTGAACGTGCTGGTCAACATCCTGGGCAAGATGCCCAAGGACCTGTTCGCCGAGTTCGACCACACCGCTCCTGAAGACCTGCCCGCCGGTGACGTGAAATACCACCAGGGCTTCAGCTCGGACGTGACCACCCCTGGCGGTCCGGTTCACCTCTCGCTGGCCTTCAACCCTTCGCACCTGGAAATCGTGAACCCGGTGGTGGAAGGTTCGGTGCGCGCCCGCATGGACCGCCGCGGTGACCCCCAGGGCAAGCAGGTGCTGCCGGTGCTGGTGCACGGCGACGCCGCGTTTGCCGGTCAGGGTGTGAACCAGGAAACCCTGGCGCTGGCCGCGACCCGTGGCTACACCACGGGCGGCACGGTGCACCTGATCATCAACAACCAGATCGGTTTCACCACCTCCGACCCGCGCGACCTGCGTTCCACGCTGTACTGCACCGACATCGTCAAGGGCGTCGAAGCCCCGGTGCTGCACGTCAACGGTGACGATCCCGAAGCCGTGGTGCTGTGCATGCAGCTCGCGCTGGAGTACCGCATGACCTTCCGCAAGGATGTGGTCGTGGACATCATCTGCTTCCGCAAGCTGGGCCACAACGAGCAGGACACGCCGAGCCTGACCCAGCCGCTGATGTACAAGAAGATCAGCGCCCACCCCGGTACCCGCAAGCTCTACGCCGACAAGCTGGCCGCGCAGGGTCTGGGCGAGACGCTGGGCGATGACATGGCCAAGGCCTACCGCGCCGCGCTCGATGCCGGCCGCCACACGGTGGATCCGGTGCTGACCAACTTCAAGAGCAAGTTTGCGGTCGACTGGTCGCCCTTCCTCGGCAAGAAATGGACCGACGCGGGTGATACCGCGATCCCGATGGCGGAGTGGAAGCGCCTGGCCGATCGCCTGACCACCATCCCGGACAGCGTGAGCCCGCACCAGCTGGTGAAGAAGGTCTACGCCGACCGCGCGGCCATGGGCCGTGGCGATATCCCGGTGGACTGGGGCATGGGCGAACACATGGCGTTTGCCTCTCTGGTGGCCAGTGGTTTCCCGGTGCGTCTGTCCGGCGAAGACTGCGGCCGTGGCACGTTCACGCACCGCCACGCCGTGATCCACGACCAGAACCGTGAGAAGTGGGACACCGGCACCTACACGCCGCTGCAGAACGTGGGCGACAACCAGGCGCCGTTTGTGGTCATCGACTCCATCCTGTCCGAAGAGGCGGTGCTGGGCTTTGAATACGGTTATGCCTCCAACGACCCGAACACGCTCGTGATCTGGGAAGCCCAGTTCGGCGATTTCGCCAACGGCGCCCAGGTGGTGATCGACCAGTTCATCGCTTCTGGCGAAGTGAAGTGGGGCCGTGTCAACGGCATCACGCTGATGCTGCCGCACGGTTACGAAGGCCAGGGCCCCGAGCACAGCTCAGCGCGTCTGGAGCGTTTCATGCAGCTGGCCGCCGACACCAACATGCAGATCGTGCAGCCCACCACGGCGAGCCAGATCTTCCACATCCTGCGCCGCCAGGTGATCCGCAACCTGCGCAAGCCGCTGGTGATCTTCACACCCAAGTCGCTGCTGCGCAACAAGGACGCCACGTCGCCGCTGTCCGAGTTCACCAAGGGCAGCTTCCAGACGGTGATTCCCGAGAGCAACGCCGCCGTGGTCAAGAACGCGGACAAGGTCAAGCGCCTCATCTGCTGCTCGGGCAAGGTGTATTACGACCTGGTCAAGAAGCGCGAGGAACGTGGCGATGACGACGTGGTCATCCTGCGTGTGGAGCAGCTCTACCCGTTCCCGCACAAGGTGTTCGGTGCCGAGATCAAGAAGTACCCCAACGCCACCGACATCGTGTGGTGCCAGGACGAGCCGCAAAACCAGGGCGCCTGGTTCTTTGTGCAGCACTACATCCACGAGAACATGCTCGATGGCCAGAAGCTGGGTTACGCCGGCCGGGCCGCTTCGGCCTCGCCCGCAGTGGGATATGCGCACCTGCACCAGGAGCAGCAGAAGACCCTGATCGAAGCCGCTTTCAGCAAGCTCAAGGGCTTCATCCTCACCAAATAATCCGGACCCGCGCCGGCCTGGTGCCTCCGTCAAGGGGCGCGAAGATGGCTGGCGCGAATCGCAAAAAATCAAGGTAGAAGACACATGGCAATCGTAGAAGTCAAAGTTCCGCAGCTCTCCGAGTCCGTGGCCGAGGCCACCCTGCTGCAATGGAAAAAGAAGGTCGGTGACGCCGTCACCGCCGACGAGACTCTGATCGAGATCGAGACCGACAAGGTGGTGCTGGAATGCCCGGCGCCGTCCTCCGGCGTGCTGGTGGAAATCCTGCAAGGTGATGGCGCCACCGTGGCTGCAGAACAGCTGATCGCCCGCATCGACACCGCCGCC
>JAHIQV010000299.1 GCA_018903185.1 Gammaproteobacteria bacterium
GGTGTTCTCCATGCTCTCGCTCTCGGTGGCGCGGCGCCAGCAGCAGTTCGCACTGCTGGGCGTGCTCGGCCTCTCGGCACCGGAGCGGCTGCGCCTGGTGCTGGCCGAGTCGGCGCTGCTGGGCCTGGTCGGCAGCGCACTCGGCATCGCGCTGGGCACGGCGCTGGCCGCGCTGGCGCTGCGCGTGCTCGGTGGCGATCTGGGCGGCGGCTATTTTTCGGGCGCCGCACCGCCACTGCAGTGGAGCGCCGCGGCCGCGCTGCTGTACGGCGCGCTGGGCGTGGCCGCCGCGCTGGCGGGCGGCTGGTGGCCGGCGCGCGCCACGGCCGCACTGGCCCCGGCGCTGGCGCTCAAGGGCCTGGGCGGCGGGCGCAGCGCGACCCGGCACCACGGCTGGGCACTGGCCCTCATGCTGCTGGCCGCCGCGCTGGCCTGGGCACCGCCGGTGGGCGGCATCCCGCTGGCGGCCTATGTGTCGGTCGGGCTGCTGCTGGTCGGCGGCATCGCCGCGCTGCCGCTGGCCGTGGGCGCGCTGTTGCACTTTCTGGCGCCGCTGGTGGCACGCCACGCCCTGCCGCTGCTGGCGGTCGAGCGCTCGCGCCGCCTGCGCGAGACCGCCGCCGTGGCCACCAGCGGCGTGGTCGCCAGCCTGGCGCTCTCGGTCGCGCTCACGGTGATGGTGGCGAGCTTTCGCGACTCGGTCACGCAGTGGCTCGACGGCGTCTTGCCGGCACAGCTCTATGTGCGCTCCGGTAGCAGCGGTCTGGGCGACGGCAACAGCCTGCCGCCCGACTTCGTGATGGCCGTGACCGCCCTGCCGGGCGTGGCGCGGGTGGACCCGCTGCGCGCCACCTCGCTGCAGCTCAAGCCCACCCTGCCCGCCGTGACCCTGCTCGCGCGACCGCTGGCCCTGGGCGGCGACGCACCCGCCGGCCAGACGCTGCCGCTGGTGGGCCTGCCCTTGCCGCTGCCGCCGGCCGCGGCGGGCGAGCGTGTGGTGGCGGTGTACGTGAGCGAGGCCATGCTGGACCTGCACGGCGCGGTGCCCGGCGGCTGGTTGCCGGCCTTGGCGCAGGCGTTTCCGGCGGGCGGCAACACGCGTTTCTTCGTCGCCGGTGTCTGGCGCGACTACGCGCGCCAGCACGGCAGCGTGGTGATGGACCGCGCCGACTATGTGCGCCTCTCCGGCGACGCCCGCGTGAACGACCTGGCCCTGCACCTCGCGCCCGGCGCCGACGAAGATGCGGTGCGCGAATCCATCCGCGCGCTGGCCGGGCGACAGGGCGCCGCGGGCCTGATCGAGTTTGCGTCGGCCGGGCAGATCCGCGCCACCTCGCTGCGCATTTTTGACCGCAGTTTCGCCGTCACCTACTGGCTGCAGGCGGTGGCCATAGCCATCGGCCTGTTCGGCGTGGCGGCCAGCTTCAGCGCGCAGGTGCTGGCGCGGCGCAAGGAGTTTGGCCTGCTGGCGCACCTGGGCCTGACGCGGCGGCAGATCCTCGGTGTGGTCGCGCTCGAAGGCCTGGCCTGGACGGTGCTCGGCGCGCTCGCCGGGCTGGCGCTGGGCCTGGGTGTCAGCCTGGTGCTGGTGCACGTGGTCAACCCGCAGAGCTTCCACTGGACCATGGACCTCGTGCTGCCCTGGGCGCGGCTGCTGGCGCTGTGTGTGGCCGTGGTGATCGCCGGCACCGCCACCGCCTGGCTGGCCGGGCGTGCCGCCGCCAGCCGCGATGCCGTGCAGGCCGTAAAGGAAGACTGGTGAAACCCGTACCCAACCCGCAACGCCGCTCGCTGCTGCTCGGCACCGCCGCCAGCCTCGCCCTGCCCCGCGTGCAGGCGCAGGCCATCGAGTCGCCTGGCGTGCTCATGCTGCGCGAGCTGGTGTTTCCGCGCGACCACGGCACGCACAACGACGCCCGCACCGAGTGGTGGTACCTCACCGGCCACGCGCAGGATGCGCAGGGCCGGGCCTTCGGTTTCCAGGTCACGTTCTTTCGCAGCCGCGTCGATGGCACGCAGACCCTCAAGAGCCGGCTGGCGGCCAGGCAGCTCGTGTTTGCCCACGCCGCCATCACCGATGTGCAGGGCCAGCGGCTCTGGCACAGCGACCGCATCGCGCGCTGGAACGGCGAGCCGCCCGCCGCCACCGGGCGCGGCGTGTACGCACTGGAATCCGACACCCACGTGGCGCTGGGCGACTGGTTCATCCGGCGCCGGCCCGACGGCGGCTACACCACCCGTGTGCACAGCGAAGACCTGCGCATCGAGATCGACGCGGCGCCCACCCAGGCCATCCTGCTGCAGGGCGAGCGGGGCTTTTCGCGCAAGGGGCCCGACCCGGCGCAGTCCAGCTTTTACGTCAGCCATCCCCAGCTGGATGTGCGCGGCACGCTGGCGTTCCAGGGCCAGGCTTTCGCATTCACACGGGGCAAGGCCTGGCTCGACCACGAGTGGAGCGAGGCCCTGCTGCACCCTGAGGCCGTGGGCTGGGACTGGATCGGCATGAACCTGTTCGACGGCCACTGCGTCACCGCCTTCCAGCTGCGCCGCAAAGACGGCAGCATGGTCTGGGCCGGCGGCTCGTTCCGCGCCGCCGGCAGCGCGCAAAGCCCCACCGACATCTACCGCTTCCGGCCCGGCGAGGTGGAATGGGTGGCCCAGCGCTACTGGACCAGCCCGCGCACCCGCGCGCGCTATCCCGTCGAATGGATGATCCGCACCCCGGCGGATTTCTACACCGTGAAAGCCGTCATCGATCCGCAGGAACTCGACAGCCGCGCCAGCACCGGCACGGTCTACTGGGAAGGCCTGTCCGACCTGTTCGACAGCAATGGCAACCACGTCGGCCGCGGCTATCTGGAAATGACGGGCTACGCGCAGCGGCTGGTGTTGTGAGCCCCTGCCCCGGTCTGCGAGGCTCTGCGCTGGCGTATCCAGAACCGTTCGCCAGCGCACAGACGCTGACCCCTGTCCGACCTAAAAAGGGAGCTGTGGTGGACGTTCCTGTTCACCCGCAAACGGAGGACACCGCATGAACTGGGACACCATTCAAGGCAACTGGAAACAACTCACCGGCAAGGCCCAGCAGCAATGGGGCAAGCTGACCGACGACGACCTGCAGGTCGTGGCCGGTCACCGCGACCAGCTGGCTGGCAAGATCCAGGAGCGTTACGGCATCGCCAAGGACGAGGCCGAAAAGCAGCTCAAGGACTGGGAAGACCGGGCTGACGACAGCTGGTTGAAATAACCCGCTCGACACGCTGCCCGCCTGCGGCAGACCACCGGCCCGGGCAGCAGCCCGGTGCCGTGGTTCACGGCTTTCGTCCCGTCAGTTCCACATGGAACTGTTTGTCGGCGGCGTAGCAGCTGCAGGCCTCGGCCTCCAGCCCTGCCCGGTTGAGCACCTGCAGCTCGCCGCGGTGGTAGGCGATGAAACCACTCTGCTGGAACGACCCGGCCGCCTCCGTCACCCCGACGCGCCGCACACCCAGCATCAGCGCCATGAACTCCTGCGTGACGTGAAAAGTGTCGGCCTGCGCGCGGTCCTGGCTCATCAGCAGCCAGCGCGCCAGGCGCGGCCCGATCTCGTGAAAACGCTCGCAGGCCGAGGCCAGGGTCTGCTGGTGCAGCCGTATCAGCAGGCTGGACTGCATCACCTCCTGCAGCGGCAGGCTGCTCGCGATCTCCGCGCGCAAGGCCTCGGCGCCGATGCGCCAGCTCTTGCCCTCCCCCTGCACCAGGGCCCGCCAGGGCGTCTTCGCCAGCCCCAGCACCAGCTCCGAACCGAGCATGGACTCACGCCCGACCATGCCCACTTCGAGCGAGGGGTAGTCGTCCACATCGATCACCAGCGAGATGAAGCCCGAGATCGGAAAGTGCGCGTGGCTCAAGGGCTCGCCGCGCACGCTGAGCTCGGCCGACAGCAGCAGGTCAAAAGGTTCGCACTGGTCCAGCAGGTGCCGCCGGTCGGCTTTCGGCAGTTGCTGGAGCAGGAGGTTGTCGGCGTGGGCCATGGGCTTGGGGTGTTCCTGGTGGCTCAGCACCACCCGGGAGAGGCGGTGTCATGAAAGGCGCGGTGTGTCCTCGGCGCATTGAAAAACAGTGTGCGAACCCATGGGGCTGTTGACTGTCTGGCAGCGCACACAAGGGGGAAAGAACCGGCGGTGTGGCGCTCCTGCACATGTTCGCCAGCGTACCGACGCTGTTCACGCAGTCTCATAAAAACAAAAGGTGCAATCCGCGCAATGCGTCTTTGACGCAAGAAAGACCCCCCATGAAAAAGCTGACTGTTCTCCACCTGCTCGGCGTCGCCGGCATGGCCACCTTCCTGGCGTCTTCTGCGTACGCGCAGAGCACCAGCCACTTCTACGGTGGCGGCTCGGTCGGCCAGTCACGCACCGAGATGGATCCCGCACACACCACCGGTGTGCTGCTGCCCGGCGTCAACA
>JAHIQV010000300.1 GCA_018903185.1 Gammaproteobacteria bacterium
CGGCCTTCTTCGGCAAGGAAAACACCTTCACCGTGGCCGACCCGCGTACCCCCACGCGCATGTTGTCCTTCGGCCAGACCCTGAAAGACCGCGACTACCTGTCGTTCAACGTCTCCCGCACCTTCTGAACTTCACCCGAGAAACACCATGAAGCACAACGCAAAACACCCCTGGCTGCTGGCCGCGCTGCTGGCCACGTCCCTCCCGCTGCAGGCCGCCGTGACGGCCGAAGAGGCCGCCAAGCTCAAGTCCACCCTCACCCCCGTGGGCGCAGAAAAAGCCGGCAACAAGGCCGGCACCATCCCCGCCTGGGACGGCGGCCTGAGCAAGGCCCCCGCGGGCTACCGCAACGGCGACGCACGCCCCGACCCCTTCGCCGCCGACAAGCCCCTGCTGTCGATCAGCGCGAAGAACATGGCCGAACACGCCGACAAGCTCACCGACGGCGTGCAGGCGCTGATGAAGAAGCACCCCGACTTCCGCATCGACGTCTACCCCACGCGTCGCAGCGCCGCCGCGCCGCAGTTCGTCTACGACAACACGTTTTTGAACGCGACCCGCGCCAAGACCGTGGACGGTGGTCATGGCGTCGAGGGCGCCTACGGTGGCATTCCGTTTCCCATCCCCAAAGACGGCTATGAAGCCATCTGGAACCACCGCCTGGCCTGGCGCGGCGGCAACTACACCATGCCGGTGCGCGTCTGGGTGGTCACGGCCGACGGCCGGCGCAACATGGCCTCGGGCGGTGTGCAGACCATCAGCCAGACCTACTACGACAAGAGCGGCAGCCTGGACAAGTTCGACGGCTTCTACCAGTTCGGCAAGTTCGTGGCCAACGCCCCGGGCTCCAAGGCCGGTGAGGCGATCCTGGCGCACGACGGCGTCAACGCCTCGGCGCCGCGCGGCCTGTGGCAGTACCTCGTGGGCCAGCGCCGCGTGCGCAAGGCGCCTTCGGTGGCCTACGACACGCCCGACTCCGTCACGTCCGGCATCGGCCTGTTCGATGAAGCCTTCAACCTGTTTGGCCCGATCGACAAGCACGACCTGATGCTGGTCGGCAAAAAAGAGATCTACATCCCCTACAACAACAACCGCGCCGCCGCCGCCAAGGTGGAGGACCTGGTGACACCGGGCACGCTCAACCCGGCCCAGGTGCGCTGGGAGCTGCACCGGGTGTGGGAAGTCGAGGCCACGCTGGCCGCGGGCAAGCGCCACGTGGTGCCCAAGCGCAAGTACTACATCGACGAAGACTCGTGGCAGATCGTGCTGTTTGACGGCTGGGACGCCAAGGGCCAGCTCTGGCGCACCAACTACTCGCTGATGCTCACCGCGCCGGACGTCCCGGTCGTGACCAGCTTCGTGATGTGGGGCGGCTATGACATGCAGAGCGGCGCCTACTTCCTGAACATGGCCTCCAACGAGCTGCCCAGGCAGTACGAGGTCATGCCGCCGCTCTTGCGTTCGGTGTTCAGCCCCGAGCTGCTGGCCAGCGAAGGCAGCAGGTGATGGCTCCCGTATCGGCTGCGCGCTCCGGCGTGTCGCGGCGCGCGGCGCTGGTGGGGTTGGCCGGCGCTGCGGTGCCCGGGCTGCTACCGCTGTACGCGGTTGCTGCGCCGGCGCCCGCTGCGCTCTCGCGCCCGGCCCTGATGAGCCCCAAGGCCCTGGGTGCCGCGATGCTCGCGGTGACCCGGGCCGGTGGCCGGCTGGTGGCCGTGGGCGAACGCGGCACGGTGCTGCTGTCGGACGACCACGGACAACACTGGCGGCAGGCGGCCGTGCCGGTGCAGGTGACGCTGACCTGCGTGACGTTCGCTGACGAGCGCCACGGCTGGACCGCAGGCCACCTGGGCACCATCCTGCACAGCGACGATGGGGGCCAGACCTGGCGCAAGCAGCTCGACGGCATTGCCGCTGCCGCGCGCATGGCCGAAGCGGCGCGCGCGTCGGGCGACGCCGAGGCCCTGGCCGACGCACAGGCCCTGGTGAACGAAGGGCCGGACAAGCCCTTCTTCGACCTGAGCTTCATCGACGCGCAGCGCGGCTTTGCCGCGGGCGCCTACGGCCTGCTGTTCGCCACGGCCGACGGCGGCAAGACCTGGCAGCCGCTGCCGGCGCGATCGGCCAACCCGCAGGGCCTGCACCTCTACGGCCTGCGCGCCACGGCCGGCCAGCTGGTGGTGGCCGGTGAGCAGGGCCTGCTGATGCGTTCGGTGGATGGCGGCGCCAGCTTCGAGGCCTTGCCATCGCCCTACAAGGGCAGCTTCCTCGGGCTGCTGCAGACCCCCGGGGGCCACCTGGTCGTCCACGGGCTGCGCGGCTCGGCCTACCGCGCCGGCCCCGGTGCATCGCGCTGGGATCGGCTGGAGAGCCAGACCGCCGCCACGCTGGGCGCCAGCGCCGTGCTGCCCAACGGCGGCTTCGTGCTGGTCAGCCAGATCGGCGAGGTGCTGATCGCGCCGCCCGACGCCGCCACCCTGCGCCGCCTGCCGGTGCGCGAAGCCGTGCCCATCGCCGGCGCCGCCCTGGCCGCCGACGGCGCCCTGGTGCTCGCCAGCCTGCGCGGCATGCGCCGCCTGGCTTCATTGCCCATCGAGTGAACCCGTTCCCATGAACCACGATTCCCCCCTCGACGCCCAGCCCGTCGTCACGCGGCTGGCCGACTTTGACCCGGCCTCGGGCTCGGTCATCGAACGCGCCTTCTTCAACCACCGGCCCTGGGTGCTGCTGCTCGGCCTGCTGCTCACCCTGGTGCTGGGCTGGCAGGCCACGCGGCTGCAGCTCAACGCCAGCTTCGAGAAGACCATTCCCACCGGCCATCCCTACATCGCCAACTACCTGGCGCACAAGGCCGACCTGGGCGGCCAGACCAACGCGCTGCGCCTGGTGGTGCAGGCCAGGGAGGGCACGATCTTCGACCGGCAGTACCTGGAGACGCTGCAGAAGATCAACGACGAGATCTTCCTGCTGCCCGGGGTGGACCGCCCGTTCATGAAGTCCCTCTGGACCTCCAACACCCGCTGGGTGGCCGTGACCGAAGAGGGCCTGGACGGCGGGCCGGTGATCCCCGATGCCTTCGACGGCTCGCCGCAAAGCCTGGCCGAGCTGCGAGCCAACGTGGAGCGCTCGGGCGAGATCGGCCAGCTGGTCGCGGGCGATTTCAAGTCCAGCATCGTCTTCGTGCCGCTGCTCGACCGCCACCCCGAGACCGGCCAGGCGCTGGACTACGGCGACCTCTCGCGCCAGATCGAGGCGCTGCGCACGCGCTACGACAGCGACACGCTGCAGATCCGCGTGAACGGCTTCGCCAAGGTGGTGGGCGACCTGATCGAAGGCCTGCACCAGGTGCTGCTGTTCTTCCTGCTGGCGCTGGCCATCACCACGGCCCTGCTGTACGGCTACACGCACTGCAAGCGCAGCACGGCGCTGGTGGTGGCGTGTTCTCTGGTGGCGGTGGTGTGGCAGTTCGGCCTGCTCGCATTGCTCGGCTTCGAACTCGACCCGTATTCGGTGCTGGTGCCGTTCCTGGTGTTCGCCATCGGCATGAGCCACGGCGCGCAGAAGATGAACGGCATCATGCAGGACATCGGGCGCGGCACGCACCGCGTGGTGGCCGCGCGCTACACCTTCCGGCGCCTGATCGTGGCCGGCGCCACCGCACTGCTGTGCGACGCGGTGGGCTTCGCGGTGCTGTTCATCATCCAGATCAAGGTGATCCAGGACCTGGCGCTGATCGCCAGCATCGGCGTGGCCATGCTGATCGTGACCAACCTGCTGCTGCTGCCCATCCTGCTGTCCTACGTGGGCGTGAGCCCCAAGGCGGCCGAGCGCAGCCTGCGCGCGGACTCGGCCCAGGCCCTGCAGCGCTCGTGGCTGTGGTCGGGCCTGACGCGCTTCACCCAGCGGCCCGCCGCCACCATCGCGGTGGCCACGGGCGCGCTGCTGGCCGCGGCGGGCTTTGCGGTGAGCCTGCACCTGTCCATCGGCGACCTCGACCCGGGCGCGCCCGAGCTGCGC
>JAHIQV010000301.1 GCA_018903185.1 Gammaproteobacteria bacterium
GTTGGCAGGGGGCCCTGGCCCCAACGGCCGAGCCGCCGCGGTTTGACACCGAAGACCTGCTCGCCCTCATGCCCCTGCACCACCGCGAGCCCGTCGACATGCGCGAGATCCTGCTGCGCATCACCGACGCCTCCGACATCCTCGAATTCAAACCGCTCTATGGCCCCGCCACCGTCTGCGCCCAGGCGCACATCGGCGGTCACGCGGTGGGCATCGTCAGCAACAACGGCCCCATCGACGTGGCCGGCGCCAACAAGGCCACGCACTTCATCCAGTGGATGTGCCAGCTCGGCCACCCCATCGTCTACCTGCAGAACACCACCGGCTACATGGTCGGCAAGGACAGCGAGCAGGCCGGCATGATCAAACACGGCAGCAAGATGATCCAGGCCGTGACCAACGCCAGCGTGCCGCAGGTCACCATCCAGTGCGGGGCCAGCTTCGGCGCCGGCAACTACGGCATGTGCGGCCGCGGTTACGCGCCGCGTTTCCTGTTCAGCTGGCCCAACGCACGCACCGCGGTGATGGGCGGCGAGCAGGCCGCGCGCACCATGCGCATCGTGGCCGAGGCCGGCATGGCGCGCAAAGGCATCCCGACCGATACGCCCGAAGTGAAGGCGCAGATGCAGGCGCAGTTTGACCAGATCGTGAACGTGTTCGAAAGCCAGGCCGACGCGTTCCACACCAGCGGCCTGGTGCTCGACGACGGTGTGATCGACCCGCGCGACACGCGCGCCGTGCTCGCGTTCTGCCTCGACACCTGCGCCGAAGCGGCCGCACGCCAGCCCAGGCCCATGCAGTTTGGCGTGGCGCGCATGTAAAACCTTGTGGGACAGACCCAGAGACGCGCGCAGCGCCCTCTGGCTCTGTCCCCAACTGAATAGGACATACCCAATGCAGTTCACCCACGAACACCGCGAGATCCAGGCCACGCTCAAGCGCTACATCGACGAGCACATCAACCCGCACGTGGACGAGTGGGAGGCCGCCGAGATCTTCCCGGCGCACGAAGTCTTCAAAGGGCTGGGCCAGCTGGGCCTGCTGGGCCTGACCAAGCCCGAGGCCTTCGGCGGCGCGGGCCTGGACTATTCGTACAGCCTGGCCATGGCCGAAGCGCTGGGCCACATCCACTGCGGCGGCGTGCCCATGGCCATCGGCGTGCAGACCGACATGGCCACGCCCGCACTCGCGCGCTTCGGCAGCGACGAGCTGCGCGCCCAGTTCCTCGCGCCGGCGATCGCGGGCGACATGGTGGGCTGCATCGGCGTGAGCGAGCCCGGCGCGGGCAGCGACGTCTCGGCCATCAAGACCACGGCGCGCAAGGACGGTGACGACTACGTCATCAGCGGCCAGAAAATGTGGATCACCAACAGCCTGCAGGCCGACTGGATGTGCATGCTGGTCAACACCAGCGAGGGCCCCGCGCACAAGAACAAGAGCCTGGTCATGGTGCCGCTGCGCGAGAACGGCAAGACCGTCAAAGGCTTCGAGGTCGGCCAGAAGATCCGGAAGATCGGCATGAACAGCAGCGACACCGGTCTGCTGTTTTTTGACGAAGTGCGCGTGCCGCAGCGCTACCGCATCGGTGCCGAGGGCGCGGGCTTCATCTACCAGATGCAGCAGTTCCAGGAGGAGCGCCTGTGGGCCGCAGCCAGCTGCATCCAGAGCCTGAGCAACTGCATCCAGTGGACGGTGGACTATGCGCAAGATCGCCAGCTCTTCGGCGCCACGCTGGCCGATCAGCAGTGGGTGCAGTTCAAGCTGGCCGAGATGAAGACCGAGGTGGAGAGCCTGCGCGCGCTAACCTACCAGGCGTGTGAACATTACGTGGCGGGCGAAGACGTGACCGAGTGGGCGACCATGGCCAAGCTGAAAGCCGGGCGTCTGAACCGCCTGGTGCCCGACACCTGCCTGCAGTTCTGGGGCGGCATGGGCTATACATGGGAAAACAAGGTCTCGCGCATGTTCCGTGACGGGCGGCTGGCGTCGATTGGCGGTGGGGCGGATGAAGTGATGCTGGGCATCCTGGCCAAGACCATGGGACTGCAGAAATCCTCCCTGCGCCGCTGACGCGGCATCCCCCCAGGGGGACGTTGCCCTTTGACCGGCAGAGCCGGATCGTCGGCGACTGCGGGTCCAGACACTTCTCTCAAACTCGAAAGGTGGATATGAGCAATTTTCTGGTGGTTCGACAAGGTGACACCGAGCGCTGGACGCTCAACGACCCCGCCACGCGCAACGCCCTCTCCGACACCCTGGTTCTGGCCCTGTTCGAGGCCTGCCTGCGCGCCAAGCAAGACACATCCTTGCGCGGCATCGTGCTCACCGGCGCGGGCGGCGCCTTCAGCGCGGGCGGCAGCCTGGGCGGTTTTGCCAGCGCCATCGGCCAACCCCTGCAGCCCGGTGAGGATGACCCGCTGATCGCCATGAACCGTGGCTTTGGCGACGTGCTGCACGCACTCACCGAGCTGCCGCAGTGGCTGGTGATCGCGGTGGACGGCCCGGCCATGGGCGGGGGCTTTGGCCTGGTGTGCTGTGCCGACGTCGTGATCGCCACCGAGCGCTCGGTGTTCGCCACGCCCGAGGTCACGCTCGGCCTGCCGCCGGCGCAGATCGCGCCCTTCGTCTGGCAGCGGCTGGGCGATGCGGTGGCGCGGCAGTGCCTGCTGAGCGGTGCGCGCTGGAGCGCGGCCCAGGCGCAGGCCGCGGGTCTGGTGAACACCGTGGTGGCCGACGGCGCGCTCGGTGCCGCCGTGGCCGAAGCCGAGCGGGCCCTGCGGGCCGCGGCCCCGGGCGCGGTCGCCGCCACCAAGCAACTGCTGCACCGCCTGCGCGACAAGGCGCCCGACCTGCGCAGCGAGGCCGCCATCGCTTTCGCCGCCGCGCTGCGTGGCCCCGAGGCCGCGGCCGGCCTGGGCGCTTTCGCGAAGAAACAGCCCGCGCCGTGGGCGAAAGACGGCCCGGCATGAAAAAGCTCCTGATCGCGAATAGAGGGGAGATATCCCGCCGCATCATCCGCAGCGCCCACGCCATGGGCATCGCCACCGTGGCCGTGTATTCCGACGCGGATCGCGAGGCGCTGCACGTGCGCGAGGCGGATACCTCGTTCGCGCTCGGCGGCCTGGCCTCGGCCGACTCCTACCTGCGGATGGACCAGCTGCTCGAAGCCGCGCGCGCCACCGGCGCCGACGCCGTGCACCCCGGCTACGGTTTCCTGAGCGAGAACGCCGACTTCGCCCAGTCCGTGATCGACGCCGGGCTGGTCTGGGTCGGCCCGCCGCCGGCGGCGATCCGGGCGCTGGGCAGCAAGTCGGCCGCGAAGGCCCTGGCGCTGGCGCAAGGCGTGCACTGTCTGCCCGGCTATTTTGGTGACGACCAGCGCGACGAAACCTTCATCGCCGAAGCGCAACGCATCGGCTTCCCGCTCATGGTCAAGGCCGTGGCGGGCGGCGGCGGGCGTGGCATGCGGCTGGTGCACGACACTGCGCAGCTGCTGCCGGCCCTGCACAGCGCTCGCTCTGAAGCGCTTTCGGGTTTCGGCAACGGCGACCTGCTGATCGAGCGCGCGCTGCTGCGCCCTCGGCATGTGGAGGTGCAGGTGTTTGCCGACGCGCACGGCCACTGCATCCACCTCGGCGAACGCGACTGCTCGGTGCAGCGCCGCCACCAGAAGATCATCGAAGAATCGCCCAGCCCGGCGGTGTCGCCTGCGCTA
>JAHIQV010000002.1 GCA_018903185.1 Gammaproteobacteria bacterium
CTCTCTCGGTTGGGGCGATGGCAGATCCGGTTGCTGTTGATGTTCGGACTGGAGCGGCAGGCGCTTGCGCAGGTCTTGCGTCGCCTCGATGCCCATCCCTCGGACGCGTTTTCTCTGGCCACGGGCGCACACCTCCACGCCAACCTGGGCGACCCATCCGCTGCGCAGCGACTGCTGGAGCGGCTGGTCCGGCTGCACCCTGAGCGGGCGGACGGCTGGTTCAATCTGGGCTATGTGTGCGAATCGCTGGGCCTGTTGGCGGCGTCCGAGGTGGCGTTCCGCCGTGCGATCGCCCTCGATCCCCGGCTGGACCGGGCGTGGTACGGCCTGTCGCTCAGCCTCATCGCCCAGCAGCGCCTGGACGAAGCCCTGCTGGCGCTGCGCAAGAACACCGAGCTGCAACCCATGAACCCCTATGGCTGGTACCAGATGGCCCGGGTGCAGGTGGATCTGCAGGCGCCTGAAGAAGCCGAAAAAATCATTCTCCACCTGCGCGGGTTTGAGCCGCGTGTGGCAGCCCAGCTGGAGCGCGAGACCGGCCTGGGGGCCGTCCGTGCCTGAGGCCCGGTTGTTAGCCCTCACCGCGTGGCGGACGTGATGGCAGCCAGACGTTGTTGAAGAAACCAATGGATCCCATGGAACCCACCGAGAACCACCGCCGCTACTGGCGGAAAAACCTGAACATCACGGCCGTCCTGCTGGCGATCTGGTTTCTCGTGACCTTCGTGGTGAGTTACTTCGCCCGCGATCTGAACTTCAATTTTTTCGGCTGGCCCTTCAGCTTCTGGGTGGGGGCGCAGGGCGCCCTGGTGGTGTATTGCCTCATCATCGGGTTCTACGCGTGGTACATGAACCGGCTCGACATCGAGCACGGGGTGGATGAGGACAGGCCCTAAGCCATGACCGGTCGACCCGAATCCCGCCGCAGCGCCAGCGACATCGCCGCCGGCAAGACGTTCAAGCAGCAGCTCAACAAGGTGTACCTCTGGTACACGGGGGGGTTTGCCCTGTTTGTGGTCACACTGGCCGTGCTGGAGCAGATGGGTCTGCCGCGCGACTGGATCGGTTTCATCTTCCTGCTCGCCACGATCGGTCTCTACGCGGGCATCGGCATCATGAGCCGCACGACAGACGCCACCGAGTACTACGTCGCCGGCCGCCGGGTGCCCGCCGTCTACAACGGCATGGCCACCGGCGCGGACTGGATGTCGGCCGCATCGTTCATCGGCATGGCCGGCACCCTCTACCTCACGGGCTACAGCGGCCTGGCTTTCATCATGGGCTGGACAGGCGGCTATTGCCTGGTGGCCCTGCTGCTGGCGCCATACCTGCGCAAGTTTGGTCAGTTCACCATCCCCGACTTCCTGGGCGAGCGCTATGGCGGCAACCTGCCGCGCCTGCTCGGGATTGCTGCGGCCATCCTGTGTTCATTCACTTATGTGGTGGCCCAGATATCGGGTGTGGGCCTGATCACTTCGCGCCTGACCGGCGTGGCTTTCGAGCTCGGAATCTTCCTCGGACTGGGCGGTATCCTGGTGTGCTCGTTCCTGGGGGGCATGCGCGCCGTGACCTGGACCCAGGTTGCGCAATACATCGTGCTGATCGTGGCCTACATGCTGCCGGTGGTGTGGCTGTCCGTCAAACAGACGGGGGTTCCTGTGCCCCAGGCCATCTACGGGTTTCAGCTTGAAAAGGTGACGGCCAAGGAAAAGCTGCTCGCGAACGATCCCAAAGAGCTGGCCGTGCGCGAGATCTACAAGGCACGCGCGATCGAACTCGCCGCCAGGCTGGAGAACCCCGCAGCCGCCCTGGTGGCCGCCAAGGCAGCCGCCGAGGCAAAACTCGCCGGATTGCGCTCGGCGAATGCGCCGTCGGCGCAGATATCGGCCGCCGAAAAGGCTTTGTCGGCCCTGCCGCGAGATGCAGCCTCGGCCCGGGTCACCTGGAACCGCGCCAAGGTCGAAGCCGACACCAAGTCGTTGCCGCTCAACGGCATGCCGCCCCATGCGGCCCAGTTTGCCGGAGATCCCGACGGAAACGCCGAGGACCGACAGACCTACGACGAATCGCGCCGAAACTTCCTGGCGCTGATCTTCTGCCTCATGGTGGGCACCGCAGCGCTGCCCCACATCCTGATGCGCTACTACACGGTGCCCAGCGTGAAGGAAGCCCGGCAATCGGTGACCTGGTCGCTGTTTTTCATCTTCCTGCTGTACTTCACCGCACCGGCGCTGGCCGTGCTGGTGAAGTTCGAGGTGTTCCATGTGCTCATCGGCACCCCGTTCGACCAGTTGCCGCAGTGGGTTTCCGCCTGGAACAAGGTGGACCCCTCGTTGCTGTCGGTGACCGATATCAACCAGGACGGGTTGTTGCAGCTCAACGAAATGTCCATCGGCGGCGACATCATCGTGCTGGCCACCGCAGAGATTGGTGGCCTGCCTTACGTGATCTCCGGTCTGGTGGCCGCCGGGGGGCTGGCCGCGGCGCTGTCCACCGCCGATGGCCTGCTGCTGACCATCGCCAACGCCCTGTCGCACGACCTCTACTACAAGATGATCGACCCCAACGCGTCCACCGCGCGCCGGGTCACCATCTCCAAGGTGCTGCTGCTCATGGTGGCCCTGGTCGCGGCGTACGTGGCGGCGCAGAAGCCGGCGGACATCCTGTTCCTCGTCTCGGCCGCGTTTTCATTCGCGGCGGCGGCGTTTTTCCCGGCACTCGTGCTGGGCATCTTCTGGAAACGCGCCACCGGCATTGCCGCGGCCCTGGGCATGATCGCGGGTCTGGGCGTCACGTTCTACTACATGGTGACCACACAGCCGTGGTTGCGCGATGTATTTGGGGTCACCTCACCGGTGGAGCTCTGGTTCGGTATCCTGCCGATTTCAGCCGGCGTGTTTGGCGTCCCACTGGGCTTCGCCGTGATCATTCTGGTGAGTCTGGTCACGCCGCCGCCCAGCCGCGAAGTGCAGGACCTGGTGGAGTACGTGCGCTATCCCCGGCGGTAGGCCCCCGGAGCCATTGCTCGGCTTCGGGATGGATGGAGCAAACCAAGTCCGTTTTACAACCACCCTGGTTCTTTGCTAGAATCGCGGGCTTGCCTTGCTGCACCCCAAACAGACGCTGGGGGCGGCTTTTTTATCCAAAAGGAGAGTCTATGCGTCATTACGAAATCGTTTTGCTGATCCATCCGGATCAAAGCGAACAGGTTCCAGCCATGCTGGAGCGCTACAAGGGCATGATCACGGCCGGCGGCGGCAAGATCCACCGCGTGGAAGACTGGGGCCGTCGTCAGATGGTTTACCAGATCAACAAGCTGTCCAAAGCCCACTACCTGTGTGTCAACATCGAGGCCGATCAGGCTGTGATGGCTGAGCTGGAGCACGCCTTCAAGTTCAACGACGCCGTGCTGCGCCACCTGACCGTGCTGAAGAAGAAAGCCGAAACCGGCCCTTCGAGCATGATGAAGTCGGTCGAGCGTGAAGAAGCCCGCAAGGCCCAACCCGCCCCCCACGCCAGCCAGGAACCGCGAGCCCAAGCCGCCTGACCAAGGGCGTGTCGTCGTCAGCGGTCAACCGGTTCCAGCTGTCCGCCGTGGTCGTGCAGGTACAAAGCCTGCGCTACACCCCGGCCGGCATCCCGGCTGTCAATCTCGTGCTGGAGCACGAGTCGACGGTCACGGAAATGGACACCCCTCGACTGGTGAAACTGCAACTGAGGGCTGTGGCCTTCGGTGCCCAGGCCGAAACACTGTCCCGACAGGGGCTGGAATCGGTTTGCGAGTTTCACGGTTTCCTGACGAATGCACGCAACGGCAAAGGCGTCGTGTTTCATATCCAAGATTTCAGCAAGACATAGGAAAGGCCCATCATGGCTGCACCGAAACGTTTCAACAAAGACAAGCGCCCCAAGCGCAACACCCAATCGCTGCTGTTCAAGCGCAAGCGTTTCTGCCGCTTCACCGTGGCGAACGTCGAAGAAGTCGACTACAAGGACATTGATGTCCTGCGTGACTTCATCGCCGAAAACGGCAAGATCATCCCCGCGCGCCTGACCGGCACCCGCGCCTTCTACCAGCGCCAGGTCAACACGGCCATCAAGCGCGCACGCTTCCTGGCCATGCTGCCCTACAGCGACCAGCACCGCGTCTGAAAGAGAGCCTGACATGCAAATCATCCTGCTCGACAAAGTTGTCAATCTCGGCGCCCTGGGCGATGTGGTCAAGGTCAAGGACGGCTATGCCCGCAACTTCCTGATCCCTTCGGGCCGTGCCCGCCGCGCCACGCAAAACGCCATCACCGAATTCGAAGCCCGCCGCGCGGAACTCGAAAAGGTGGCCGCTGCCAAGCTGGCTGAAGCCCAGGCTCTGGGCGAGAAGCTGGCCGCCGTGACGGTCAAGCTGTCGCAAAAAGCCGGTGTGGACGGTCGCCTGTTTGGCTCCGTCACCAACC
>JAHIQV010000037.1 GCA_018903185.1 Gammaproteobacteria bacterium
CGTCGGCGCCGGCCTGATCCGTGTGCTCGAAGACCAGTTGCAGGTGCTGCTGCCCAAGCTGATCGGCACCAGCGGCAGCTACGAGGTGATCGTGTTCGGCATCGCCCTGGTGGTGGTGCTGAAGTACCTGCCCGACGGCCTGTGGTCCATGGTGGGCAAGCGCGTGCCGCAGAAGCCGCGCACGGTGGACTGGCAGGGCGCCGCCGCCCTGCCCGAACGCGCCAAGCCCACGGCCGGCGAGCTGGTGCTCGACGTGAAGAAGGCGCGCATGCAGTTCGGGGGTCTGGTGGCGGTCAACGACATCAGCTTCCAGATCCGGGCCGGCCAGATCGTGGGCCTGATCGGTCCCAACGGCGCGGGCAAGTCCACCACCTTCAACCTCATCACCGGCGTGCTGCCAGCCACGCGCGGCGAGGTGGTGTTCCAGGGCGGCAACATCAGTGGCAAGCCCTCGCGCGAGATCGCGCGCCTGGGCATGGCACGCACCTTCCAGCACGTCAAGATGATCCCCGACATGACGGTGCTGGAAAACGTGACGCTGGGCGCGCACACCCGCGGGCGCAAAGGCGTGCTGCCGGCCATGCTGCGCGCCAACCGCGCGGAAGAAAAGCAGCTGTTCCGGGAAGCACAGCGCCAGCTCGAACGCATCGGCATGGGCGAGTACCTGCACGAGCAGGCCGGCAACCTCGCCATGGGCCCGCAGCGCCTGATGGAGATCGCGCGCGCCCTCTGCGCCGACCCGACCCTGCTGCTGCTCGACGAGCCCGCGGCCGGTCTGCGCCACCAGGAGAAGCAGGCCCTGGCCGGTGTGCTGCGCCAGCTGAAGGGCGAAGGCATGAGCATCCTGCTGGTGGAGCACGACATGGACCTGGTGATGCAGATCTGCGACCACCTGGTGGTGATGGAGTTCGGCACCCTGCTCACACAGGGTCCGCCCGCGCAGATCCAGCAAGACCCGAAAGTCCGCGCGGCCTATCTCGGCACGGAGCATTGAAATGAGCAACCCCATTCTTCAAGTCAAGGGCCTGCGCGCCGGCTACGGCCGCGCCGAGGTGCTGCACGGCATCGACATCCAGGCCGAGCCGGGCAGCGTCATCACCGTGATCGGCCCCAACGGCGCGGGCAAGTCCACCCTGCTCAACACCCTCATGGGCATCCTGCCCGGCAAGGGCCTGATCGAATTCCGCGGCCAGGACATCGGCGCGCTCACGCTGGAAGAGCGTGTGATGAACGGCATGTCGCTGGTGCCCGAGAAGCGCGAGCTCTTCGGCACCATGCCGGTGGAAGACAACCTGCTGCTCGGCGGCTTTCGCCAGATGCGGCTGGGCAACGCGCAATGGCGCAACCGGCTCGACGACGTGTACAGCCTGTTCCCGCGCCTGCAGGAACGCCGCATCCAGCTGGCCGGCACGCTCTCGGGCGGCGAACGCCAGATGCTGGCCGTGGGCCGCGCGCTCATGTCGCGCCCCGACCTGCTCATGCTCGACGAGCCCAGCCTGGGACTGGCGCCGCTGATCGTGCGCGAGATCTTCACCATCATCGAGACGCTGCGCCAGACCGGCGTGACCATCGTGCTGGTGGAGCAGAACGCGCGCGCCGCCCTGCAGGTGGCCGACCACGGCTACGTGCTGGAGATGGGCGAGCTCAGCGCGCAGGGCCCGGCCAGTGAACTGGCCAGCGACCCGCGCGTGATCGAAACCTACCTGGGCACCGCGCGCCAGGCCGCCTGACCCACCCGCTCTTTTTCACTCACGCCCGACCGGAACCGCCCCGCCATGAACGCCTACCAGCCCCGCCTGGCCGACCACCACTTCACCCTGCTCGACGTGCTGCGCGCGCCGCAGACCCTGGCCGCGCTGCCCGCACTGGCTGAACACGCCGACCCCGACCTGCTGCGCCAGGTGGTGGAGGAAGCCGGCAAGTTCGTCGGCGAAGTGGTGGCCCCGCTGAATCGCGACGGCGACGAGATCGGCGCCCGGTGGAAGGCCGGCGCGGTCACCATGCCGCCGGGCTTTCGCAACGCCTACCAGGCCTTCTGGCAGGCCGGCTGGCCTTCGCTGGCCTGCGCGGTGGAAGACGGCGGCCAGGGTCTGCCGGCCGCGCTGGAGGCCATGCTCTACGAAATGCTCAGCGCGGCCAACCACGGCTGGACCATGGCGCCCGGCCTGCTGCACGGCGCCTACGAGTGCATCAAGCACCACGCCTCGGGCGAACTCAAGACGAAGTACCTGGAGAAAGTGGCCACCGGCGAATGGCTGGCCACCATGTGCCTGACCGAACCCCACGCCGGCTCCGATCTCGGCCTGGCGCGCACGAAGGCCGTGCCGCTGCCCGACGGCCGCTACGCGCTCTCGGGCACCAAGATCTTCATCTCCGGCGGCGAGCACGACCTCACCGACAACATCGTGCACCTGGTGCTCGCGCGCCTGCCCGACAGCCCACCCGGCCCGAAAGGCCTGTCGCTGTTCCTGGTGCCGAAGTTCTACGAGGACGGGTCCAGAAGCGCGGTCGTGTGCGAACGCATCGAAGAAAAGATGGGCCTGCACGGCAGCCCCACCTGCGTGATGCGCTTCGACGAAGCCCCGGGCTGGATCGTGGGCGAGCCCGGTAAGGGCCTGAACGCGATGTTCGTGATGATGAACGCCGCCCGCCTGCACGTGGGTCTGCAAGGCATCGGCCTGCTCGACGCCGCCTGGCAGAAGGCCGACGCCTATTCGAAGGAACGCCGCCAGATGCGCGCACCCGGCGGCAGCGCGAAAGCGGGCGAAGCTGATTTGATCGAGCAGCACCCGGCCATGCGCCGCATCCTCGACGCCCAGCGGGCCTGGATCGATGCCGGACGCGTGATCGCCTACCGCACCGCGCTGGAGCTGGACATCCTGAAACACCACGAAGACGCCGCCCGGCGCGAAAGCGCCAGCCGCTGGTGCAGCCTGGTCACGCCGGTGCTCAAGTCCGCCTGGACCGACCAGGCCTTTCACGGCGCGAGCGCCTGCCTGCAGGTGTTCGGCGGCCACGGTTACGTGCGCGAATGGGGCATCGAGCAGGTGGTGCGCGACGCACGCGTGGCCATGATCTACGAAGGCACGAACGAGATCCAGGCGATCGACCTGCTGCTGCGCAAGACCCTGCCCGACGGCGGCGCGGGCTTGCTGCAACTGCTGGCCGAGCTGTCGGACGATCTGGGCGACGACGACCAGGGCCAGCGTGTACGGGCACAGCTGGACCGTTTCAGCGCCTTCCTGCGCGAGCGCCTGCTGCCGCGCGCCACCGCCCAGGACACCCCCGCCGACCTCGCCCACTGGCTGGCCGACGACTTCCTGCGCGCCGTCTCCATGCTGCTCATGGCCTGGGCCTGGGCCCGCATCGGTGTCACCGCCGGGGCCGAGGCGTCGCGCTGGCAAGCCGCGCAGACTGGCTTCTGGCGCTGGGTCTGGCCCGAATTCGACATGCGCCTGGCGATGCTCGACGCCAGCCTGGACGGAGCATGACCCCCGTCAAAGGGGCGCCCGCCACCCGCGCTATGCTTGTGTGCCATGCCTGAACCATCCGTTGCCAACACCCTGCGCCGTCCCCGGGCGCCCCGCAAAACCGCCGGGACCGCTCCGGCGAGCCCGTCCGCCGGTGGGCCCGAGGCCTCCTCGGGTCTGGACACCAGCTACCTGGAAACCCTGCTCGGCTACAACGCCCGGCGCGCCGCGCTGGCGGTGATCACCGTGTTCCTGCGGCGCATGGCGCCCTTTGGCCTGCGCCCGGTGGACTTTTCGGTGCTCACGCTCATCGCCCACAACCCGGGCGTGACCTCACGCCAGCTGTGTGCGGAACTCGACATCCTGCCGCCCAACCTGGTGGGCATGATCAAAAACCTCGACAAGCGCGGCCTGATCGAACGCAAGCCCCACCCGTCCGACCGCCGCGCGCAGGGGCTGCATCTCTCAGCCGAAGGCAAGCAACTGCAAAAGCAGGCACAGCTCACCGCCACCCGGCTGGAACACGACGTCTCCGATACCCTGACCCCCGCCGAGCTGGACACACTCAACGCCCTGCTGCGCAAGGTGTATCAGCGGTAGTCCCCACACGCGCAATCCGGGTATATCCGGAGCGTTGGACATTGCGCCACATTGCTGCAGTGCACACAGCTAGCAAACTGCTAGCAGGCGCCGTATAGTGTTTCTCAAGCCCCGACACAGAGGGCTGCACCAGGAGACACAACATGGGCGCCAAAGACCACCATACCGCCGTGATCCAGCTCTTTGATCTGCTGGAATCCCGCTATGCCATGCGTGTGATCTGGGCACTGAGCGATGGCCACCCCCAGACCTTCCGCCTGCTGCAGGACAGCGTGGGCGGCGTCACCCCCAACACCCTCAACACCCGCCTGAAAGAACTGCGCGCCGCCCATCTGGTGGACCACGGTGGCGACGGCTACCGGCTCACCAGCCAGGGCGCCGATCTCGCCCGCCGCATGAACGACGTGCAGCAGTTCGCCAGCAAGTGGTCGCACCAGCAGGCGCGTGCGGCGGCACACGCAGCCTGAACCTTCAGCCGGAGAAGGGGCACCCTTCCAGCACACACCGGGGAACCGGCTTTGCCGGGCCACTGGTGTGGTCCCCCTCGGGGGGAAGTCGCGTCAGCGGCTCAGGGGGGCGTCCCTGACCACCTGGCGCTGCTCGCCCAGCCCGCGCCCGCCCAGCGTGATCACGTCACCCGCCTTCAGGTAAACCGGCGGCTTCTGGCCCATGCCCACCCCGGGCGGCGTGCCGGTCGGGATCACGTCACCGGGCATCAGCGCCATGAAGCGGCTCAGGTAGCTCACGATGGTCTTCACGCCGAAGATCATGGTGCGCGTATTGCCGGTCTGGCGGCGCACGCCGTTCACGTCCAGCCACAGGTCCACATCCTGCTCGTCACCCAGTTCGTCGGGCGTCACCAGCCAGGGACCGATGGGGCAGTGGGTCGGGTAGCTCTTGCCCTTGGTCCACTGGCCCTCGTATTCGGTCTGGTAGGCCCGTTCCGACACGTCGTTCACCAGGCAGAACCCGGCCACATGGTTCAGCGCATCCGCTTCGCTCACATGGAAGGCGCGCTCGCCGATCACGATGCCCAACTCCACCTCCCAGTCCAGCTTCTGCGAGCCGGGCGCGAGCCACACACTGTCGTTCGGGCCGCTGATGGCGCCGTTGTGCTTGTTGAACACGATGGGCTGACCGGGCACCTTCAGGCCGGATTCGGCGGCGTGGTCGGCGTAGTTCAGGCCGATGCACACCACGTTGCCCACGGCGCCCACGCAGGCACCCAGGCGGGTGTCGGCGGGCAGCAGGGGCAGCGACGCCGGGTCCAGTGCGGCGAGCCGGGACATAGAATCACGCCCCAGGGTGGCCGGGCCGATGTCCGGCACCACGCCCGAGAGGTCGCGCAGCGCACCGCTGGCATCGATCAGACCGGGATGTTCCGTGCCCTGCGGGCCGTGGCGAAAAAGTTTCATGGGCTTGTCTCCGTGAAAAAACGTCGATTCTCACCCGCATCGGGCCCTTTTGCCGCCAGCCCCCTTGAATCCGGCCAGACCGCCCCGAATTACCGCGCACGGCCAGCTTTGCCATCGATTTCACGACCATTCTTCATCGACATGATCCAACCACCGAACCCCGCCACCGCC
>JAHIQV010000302.1 GCA_018903185.1 Gammaproteobacteria bacterium
CCCGGGCCGGTGACGGGTTTGTTGTCCACCAGCAGCTCGCCGGCGGTCTGCACCTCCAGCCCGCCGATGGTGCGCAGCAGCGTGCTCTTGCCGCAGCCCGAAGCACCGACAAAGGTGACGAACTCGTTGGCGCCGATGTCCAGGTCCACGTTGTCCAGCGCGTGGGTGGGCGCGCCGTCGAAGTGCTTGCTGAGGCCGCGGATGGAGATTTTGGGAAGGGTGCTCATCGCATCAGCCTTTCAGGTAAAGCCAGGGGAAAGCGCGGCGGTGCAGCCAGCGGAACAGCTGGTCCGTCACCAGGCCGATGAGCCCGATGACGATGATCCCGGCGAAGATGGTGTCGGTCTGCAGGAAGCGCTGCGCGCGCAGGATGGCGTAGCCCAGGCCCGAGTTCGCGGCCACCAGTTCGGCGACGACCAGATACGTCCAGGCCCAGCCCATGGTGATGCGCAGCGTGTCGAGCAGTGCCGGCTTGGCGCTGGGCAGGATCACCTTTTCAAGCAGCTCGCGGCGGTTCGCGCCCATGGTCTGCGCCGCCTCCACCTGCGCGGCCGGCACGCGGCGCACGTCTTCCGCCACCATCAGCACCATCTGGAAAAACGTGCCGATGAAGATGATCGCGATCTTGGAACCCTCGTCGATGCCCACCCACAGCATCACCAGCGGAATGAAGGCCACCGCCGGCATGTAGCGGATCAGGTCGGTCAGCGGCTCCAGCAGCGCCTGCACCGAGCGGAAGGTCCCGATCAGCAGGCCGAGCGGCAGCGCGATCACCGCTGAGAGCGCAAAGCCCGCCACCACGCGGTAGATGCTGATGCCCATGTCTTCGAGCAGGCCGGTCTCGGTGGCCCAGGTCCAGGTCTTGGCCAGCACCGCCGTGGGCGAAGGCAGAAAGGTCGGGTCCATGCCACCCCACGCGGCCAGCGCAGCCCACATCAGCAGCGGGGTGATCAGGCCGGTGAGCGCAAACACCCAGTAGGCGCGGCGCGAGATGCCGGTGCGCACCGTCCAGAAGCCATTGCGCCGCGGCGGGCGCACAGACGCAACGGCGCTGGGCGCACCGGCGCGGGCCGGTGGCGGAATCGATGCAGGCGGAGGAAGGCGGGACATGCGGGGCTCCTGACGGGGGACAAACAGCGAGAGAGGCTCGTGCGCAAGCAGCGAAGCGTCTCCCGGGCTTTTGTCCCTCCGTGGAGCCACACGATCGTGGCCGACTGCTCTCGGACCAGACGGCTCAGACTTCTTTGGTGAAGTGGTCTGAGCCCGGAACCCTAGCGGTCTTCAAGGCAGCGAATCACCGTTTTGGTGCACTCGCCTCTCTGTGTGTAGGTATAAGCAGGTTTGGTGCCAGTGTCGGGCACAGGACTTGGCGGCCCGTGCTCAGCCGCCTGATGGCACCGCTCACACCCCGAGGTACCTCCCCGGCCGGTGGTTGAGCGCGAGGATGGCGCCGATGGCGACGGCGCCCACTACCGACTGCGCCACCTGCATGGGCGGCAGCACCCAGAACGCCGCGAGCACGACGACCAGATCCACAGACATCTGCACCTTGCCGGCGCTGAAGCCTTTGGCCTGTTGCAGCCATTGCGCGAGGATGTTGACGCCGCCCACGCTGGCCTGGTGGCGCAGCAGGGCAAGCAGCCCGAAGCCGATCAGAAAGCCACCGAGCACGGAAGCGACCCATGGGTTCAGCAGTTCGAAGCGCACCACCTTGGGCGCCAGTGTGGTGCAGGCGGACACGAGGGCGACGGCGCCGAAGCTCTTGAAGGTGAACGCCGGGCCGAGCCGGTACCAGGAGAGCACGAAGAACGGCAGGCTGAACAGGAAGAAGAACAGGCCGAAGGCGAGGCCGGTGGCGTAGCTCGCCAGAAAGGCTACGCCAGCCACGCCGCCGGTGAGCAGGCCGGCGTGGCCGAACATGGTCATGCCGAGTGCAACGAAGAGCGAGCCGGCGATGAGCGCGTGGGTGTCGTCGAACCAGGAGTGGGTGGCGGGGGCGGGGGCGATGCGGGTGGCGGAGTCCATGCGGGGGAACAAGCATGGGGCGTGCCGTGATGGCGCGCGTGCAGAAAGGCTCTGTACCCCATCATGAATGTCCAGCATATTGGACAAATCGCGGTCCATCTGTATAAAATGCTGGACATGCCCGCCCATATCCAGCTCCCCACCGCCGGCGAGCGCGACCTGCTCATGCGCCTCGGGGAGAACCTGCGCGCCACCCGCACGGCGCGCAGGGTGTCGGCCCAGTCGCTGGCGCGCGATGCGGGCATTTCACGCACGACGCTGTATGCGATCGAGCTGGGTGATCCATCGGTGACCATGGGTTCATACCTGCGGGTCATGACGGAGCTGGGCGTGGGCGCCAACCTGCCTTCGCTGGGCAACCCCACCGCGCCGCAGGCGCTTGAAGCCCGACAGAACACGCCCGCGTATGCCGTCAGCCCGGCGCGCCGTCAGCCGCAGCCCCACGCCTTGCAGGATCTGCAGAGCCTGCTCATGCATGAAAAGGCCGTTTCGCTGATCAAGAACGACCCCGCGCTGCGGGCCCGCGCGCTGGGCATCCTCGACAGCTGGCGCACCCACAACGACCTCAACGCCCAGCCACTGCTTGATGAATGGCAAAGGATCTTGCAGGACAGCGACTGGAAGAAGGCGCTGAGCCGGTCGCAGAAGGCCCAGCAG
>JAHIQV010000303.1 GCA_018903185.1 Gammaproteobacteria bacterium
CTCGCAGGTGGTCGACCTCAAGGATCTGCCCCCCGAAGTGCTGGCCATGGCGGACACGGCCCCGGTGGACAACGAACCGCCTGCGGTCGCGGCGATGCCGGAATCCGTCGCTTCGGCCTGGACTTCGCCGCTGCCTGCCTCGGTGCCTCCCGTGGGCATGGTGATGTCGCCCGCGGAGGGCAGTGTGCCAGGTGTGCCGGCATGGGAGTCGGGATTGCAGGCCGAGGCCCAGGCCTTGCTGGAAGCGGGGCGCACCGATGTGTGGGATGTGCTCACGCACCGTTTTGAAACCTGCCTGATCCAGACGGCGCTGGCGAACACCCGGGGTCGCCGCATCGAAGCGGCCCAGAAGCTGGGCATCGGGCGCAACACCATCACCCGCAAGATTCAGGAACTCAATTTAGAGTGAGCACCACCGGCGCGTGGTCGCTGGGGCGCTCGTTCTTGCGCGGCAGCTTGTCCACCTCACAGGCGGTGGCGCGGGTCTTCAGCGCTTCGCTGACCAGGATGTGGTCAATCCGCATGCCGCGGTTGCGGCGGAACGCAAAATCGCGGTAGTCCCACCAGCTGTAGTTCTTCTCGGGTTGCGGAAACAGGCGCACCGAGTCCGTCAGACCGAGACCGATCAGCGCCTGCAGGTGGGTGCGTTCTTCGGTGGTGCAGTGGATGGTTTCGCGCAGGCCCACCGGGTCCCACACGTCGGCGTCGTCGAAGGTGATGTTGTAGTCGCCCATCAACACCAGTTGCGGATGCGCCGCCAGCTCGGCGCGCAGCCACTCGCGCAGGGCGTCGAGCCAGCGCATCTTGTACGCGAACTTGTCGCTGCCGGGCTCCTGGCCATTGGGGAAGTAAGCGCAGATCACCCGCACGCCGTCAAACGTGCCACACAACACGCGCGACTGCTCGTCTTGAAAGCCGGGGATGTTCTTGATGACGTCAACGGCGGGCACCTTGCTCAGCAGCGCCACTCCGTTGTAGGTCTTCTGCCCGAACCACTGGGCCTGGTAGCCGATGTCGGTGAAGGCCTGGACGGGGAACTTGTCATCGGTGAGCTTGAGTTCCTGCAGCGCCAGCACGTCCACCGGATGGGCCGCCAGCCAGTCCAGCACCTGGGGCAGGCGCACGTTGAGGGAGTTGATGTTCCAGGTGGCGAGTTGCATGGGGGCAGGCAGGTGGAAAAGGAGCCGCCATTCTAGGTTTTGCCGCTCATGCCGGCACGGCCCTCACCGGTTAAGGACCATTTAATGTGGCCCGCCCACCATGCGCCTGAAGTCACCCGGTTCATCTGGAAACCGGGGCTGACACAAGGAGCTTGGATGTTGATGGCCCTGTCCTCTTTTCCGGATGATCGCCTGCCGACCCTGGTCGCGCCAGCGCCCGTACCCCGTCTGACCGTGCACACCGTGGACGATCCGCGGCGTGGCGAAGTCGAAGCCTTCATTGGCCGCGTGTACGCACGCCGGTTTGGCGCCCGGGTGACGGGTTTTGCGCCCACGCTGGTGTGCCTGCGCGATCCGCTGAGCCAGCAGATTGTTGCCGCAGCCGGGTACCGGCGGGCGCACCAGGGCACGCTGTTCCTGCAGCGTTACCTCGACGCGCCGATCGGGCAGTTGCTGGCCGCGCACCAGAGTGGCGCAGCGGTGGCGCCGGAAGGCATTTTTGAGGTGGGTCACCTGGCCGCGGAGCGGCCGGGTGAAGGCCGTCGCCTGATCTTTCTGATGGCGCACCACCTCGCGGTGGAAGGGGCTTCGTGGGTGGTCAGCACGCTGACCGAAGAACTGCGCCACCTGTTCGTGCGCCTGGGTGTCACACCGCTGGCGCTGGGGCGCGCCGACGCGCAGGCCCTGGGTGATGCGGCTTCCGAGTGGGGCAGTTACTACGAGCACCACCCGGTGGTCCTGGCCGGCCAGGTGCAGCAGGCCTTGCGTCTGCTGGAGCGCCGCCAGCGCAGCGCGGGAGCCGCTTCTTGAACACCGACGCAACCACCATCGCGCTGAACGACGGTCAGCGCGGCATCACGTACGCGGCCATGCACCAGGCCGCGCAAACCTTGGCCGATGTGTTGCGGGCCCAGGGCACGCGCGTGCTGGCCACGCTGATGGACAACTCACCCGCCTGGGTGATCGCCGATCTGGCGGCCGGACTGGCGGGCGTGGTGCACGTGCCGCTGCCCGCGTTTTTCACGCCCGCGCAGATCGCTCATGCGCTGATGGCCGCGGGGGTGGACAGCCTGCTGACCACCGAAGTCGTGGCCAACCAGTGGGCGCATGCGCCGCGCCAGGACTGCACCGTGGCCGGGCAGGCCCTGCAATGCCTGCGCCTGCCCGCGCTGCCACAGACCTTTCCGGCCGGTACGGCCAAGATCACCTTCACTTCCGGCACCACCGGCCAGCCCAAAG
>JAHIQV010000304.1 GCA_018903185.1 Gammaproteobacteria bacterium
AATCGCGAAAACCGGTTGCAGGGTAGAGCTGGTCAAATTCCGAGAACTTCGACTCCAGCTGCTGGCGCACACTCTCGGACTCGTTCGCTTCCTTCGGTATGGGTTGGGGCAGCATGGCAAAGTCCAGCTGCTTGCGAAACTCGCTGGGCGAAGGCATGCGGTGGATGCCGTTCTTGAGGAAGAGGAAACGGACCCCCGCGGTCTTGAGGATGCGGTTCTTCATCTTCACCTGGTGGGCCTTGGCCTTGGCGTTGCTCAGGTGGTATTGCTCAATGTCGAACGCGAACATGGGTCGGCCGTCCTGGCCGCAGACCACGAAGTCCACCCGCTGCTGGGCCAGCCGCTCCATGGCGCGCTGGCGGTCGGTGGCACGCCGGATGGAGAGCATGTCCTTGAGCTTCACCTGGGGCAACACGACCTGCCCGGGGAAGGTGTCGTGCAGGTAGTCCAGCATGGCGACCTGCTCGGGCGTGAGGATGCGTTCTGGCGTGTACCGGTCCTCCCGACCCGAGGACTTGCGCGCATAGCGCCGATAAGCCCAGACACCCAGTCCCACCAGGGCCAGGGCAATCATGAATGCGATCCAGAGTGGGAACATGCAACCTCCAATGTGACAGCCGATTGTTTTTTTGAGCCGTCATTTTAGGATTCTGTAGTCACAAATTGCTACATAGAACGCCTTGTTACTTATTGTCGGCGTGATTGCTTCGCAAGGGAAGTGGCAGGCGGGGATCGAACTTGGCGCGCTTGACGCTGAAGAAGGCCTTCACGTTGCGCACGTTGGCGTCGCTGGTGAACAGGCGCTGGGCGAGCGCCAGATAGCCCGGCATGTCGGGCGTGTGCACGACCAGCATGAAGTCCGGCCCCGGGCTCACGCGGTAACACTGCTGCACGGCGGCTTCGGCCACGGCGCGGCCTTCGAACGCGTCCAGGTGTTCAGCACCCTGGCGCTCCAGCGTGATCTCCAGCAGCGCTGTGAGACCGTGACCCGTCGAAGCGGCCAGGCGGTCGGGGCTGAGCAGGGCCACCTGCCGTTCGATCAGCCCGAGCTGCTTCAGCCGCTTGATGCGCCGCAGGCTGGTCGGGGGTGACACATGGGCCAGCCCCGCCAGGGTCTGGTTGCTCAGAGAGGCGTCGGTCTGCAGCAGATCCAGCAGGCGCCAGTCGGCTTCATCCATGAAATCAGATTCCATAGTTTATGTATGTATGGTCGAAGTAACGATGATTGTTGTCGAATGAAATTTTAGGTTATCTGAGTCAAATTATTGGTCATTAATTTCTTGCATGACTCGGTAGCATCGCATCTTCTTGGTGTGTCTGGAGATCGATATGTGTGGCATCGTGGCGGGGGTTTCGGGGCGTGATGTGATCCCCGTGCTGGTTCAGGGTTTGCAGCGGCTGGAATACCGCGGTTACGACTCCTGCGGTGTGGCGGTGCACACGGGTGGCCTGCAGCGCGCGCGCAGCACCGCGCGCGTGGCCGAACTGATCGAGCAGGTGAAGCTGGAGTCCATCGCCAGCGGCACCGGCATCGCCCACACGCGCTGGGCCACCCACGGCGCGCCCGCCGTGCACAACGCCCACCCGCATTTCAGCCACGGCCCCGGGAACAGCTCCACCAACGGCACGGCCGGCCGCGTTGCGCTGGTGCACAACGGCATCATCGAAAACCACGACGAACTTCGCGCCGCCCTGCAGGCCAGGGGTTATGTGTTCGAGAGCCAGACCGACACCGAGGTCATCGCCCACCTGATCGACTCACTCTACGAAGGCGACGTCTTCGCGGCCTTGCAGGCCGCGGTGGCGCAATTGCACGGTGCCTTTGCGCTGGCGGTGTTCCACAAGGACGAGCCGCACCGCGTGGTGGGCGCACGCGCCGGTTCGCCGCTGATCCTGGGTGTGGGCGATGGCGGTCAGGAGCACTTCCTGGCCAGCGACGCCATGGCCCTGGCCGGCGTGACCGACCAGATCGTCTACCTCGAAGAGGGCGATCTGGTGGACCTGCAACTGGGGCGCTACTGGGTGACCGATGCCCAGGGCCGCAGTTTCGACACCACCCAGCGCCCGGTGAAAACCGTGCACGCGCACAGCGGCGCGGCCGAGCTCGGCCCTTACCGCCACTACATGCAGAAGGAAATCTTCGAGCAGCCGCGCGCCATCGGCGACACGCTGGAAGGCGTCGCCGGCATCACGCCCGAGCTGTTCGGCGACGGCGCCTGGCGCGTGTTCAAGGACATCGACAACGTGCTCATCCTCGCCTGCGGCACCAGCTACTACAGCGGCTGCACGGCGAAATACTGGCTGGAGAGCATTGCGAAGATCCCCACGCAAGTGGAAGTGGCGAGCGAATACCGCTACCGCACCAGCGTGCCCAACCCGCGCACCCTGGTGGTCACCATCACGCAGAGTGGCGAGACCGCCGACACCCTGGCCGCGCTGCGCCACGCGCAGAGCCTGGGCATGAGGCACACGCTGACCATCTGCAACGTGGCCACCAGCGCCATGGTGCGCGAATGTGAACTGGCCTACATCACCCGCGCGGGGGTCGAGATCGGCGTGGCCTCCACCAAGGCGTTCACCACCCAGCTCGCCGGCCTGTTTTTGCTCACGCTGGCGCTGGCCCAGGTGCGCGGTCACCTGAGCGAGGAGGCCGAGACCGAACACCTCAAGGCCATGCGCCACCTGCCCGTGGCGTTGCAGGCCGTGCTGGCGCTGGAGCCGCAGGTGATCAGCTGGGCCGAAGACTTCGCGCGCATGGACAACGCGCTGTTCCTCGGCCGCGGCCTGCACTACCCGATCGCGCTGGAAGGGGCTCTCAAACTGAAAGAGATCAGCTACATCCACGCCGAGGCCTACCCGGCCGGCGAGCTCAAACACGGCCCGCTGGCCCTGGTCACCAGCGCCATGCCGGTGGTCACCGTGGCGCCCAACGACACCCTGCTGGAAAAACTCAAGAGCAACATGCAGGAGGTGCGCGCGCGCGGCGGCGTGCTGTACGTGCTGGCCGATGCCGACACCCGCATCGGCAGCAGCGAAGGCATCCACGTGATCCGCATGCCCGAGCACTACGGTGCGCTGAGCCCCATCCTGCACGTGGTGCCGCTGCAGCTGCTGGCGTACCACACGGCGCTGGCGAAGGGGACGGATGTGGACAAACCCAGAAACCTCGCAAAGTCGGTCACTGTCGAGTGATGAGCTTGGAGGGTTCGCGCCGCATCAACGACCGTTTCTCCACCGATCGAAGTGACGGTCCCGACCCGTTGCGGGCATCTGATCGGCGAGATTCGACGCCTTGAAGAAGTCGTCCAACCTTTGTGCGCAGCCGCGGCACGAGGGCGTCCAAATGCAACATCGTTCACACCGTACGGAATAGCCAGCCGTCAG
>JAHIQV010000305.1 GCA_018903185.1 Gammaproteobacteria bacterium
CCGCGTCACTCTGACCCAGCCCATGGGCAACGGTGCCACGCAGACCTGGACCTGGGCCCAGGTAGCCGACCAGACGCGGCGCATGGCCGCCCACCTGCAGGCACAGGGCTGGGAGCCGGGTTCGAAGATCGCCATCCTGTCGAAGAACTGCGCCTGGTGGCTCATGAGCGATCTGGCGATCTGGATGGCCGGGTATGTGTCGGTGCCGCTGTACCCCACGCTGGCACACGACACGGTGAACCAGATCCTCACGCACAGCGAGGCCAAGGCCTGCTTCGTGGGCAAGCTCGACGGCTGGGAGGGCATGAAGTCCGGCGTGCCGGCCGGCCTGCCCTGCATCAGCTACCCGCTGTCGCCGGCCGACGCAATCGCGGCCTATGACGGCTGGGACGCCATCGTGGCGCGCACCGCGCCGCTGACCGGCCAGCCGACCCGCGCACCCGACGAGCTGGCGACGCTGATCTACACCTCGGGCACCACCGGGCGACCCAAGGGCGTCATGCACAGCTTCGACAACTTCGCCTGGGCCATCACCAGCGGCCTGAAGCGCGTGCCGATGTCGGGCGAGGACCGCATGCTCTCCTACCTGCCGCTGGCGCACGTGGTCGAGCGCGTGCTGGTCGAACACGGCTGGTTGCAGACCGGCATGAGCCTGTATTTCGCCGAATCGCTCGACACCTTTGCCGCCGACCTGCAGCGCGCACGGCCGACCATCTTCTTCTCGGTGCCGCGCCTGTGGGTGAAGTTCCAGCAGGGCGTGCACCACAAGCTGCCCCCGGCCAAGCTGCAGCGCCTGCTGGGCATTCCACTGATCGGCGGCCTGGTCCGCAAGAAGGTGAAGAAAGCACTGGGACTGGACCAGTGCCGCTTTGCCGCCGGTGGCGCCGCGCCCATGCCGATGGAGCTGCTGCAGTGGTACAGCCGTCTCGGCCTGCACATCAACGAGGGCTACGGCATGACCGAGAACCTCGCGGTCTCGCACATCACCATTCCCGGCCAGAACCAGCAGGGCTCGGTCGGACCGACCTACGACGGCGTGGAACACCGCATCGACCCGCAGAACGGCGAAATCCAGATGCGCAGCCCGGCACTGATGCTGGGTTACTACAAGGAGCCGGAGCAGACGCGCGACGCCTTCACGCCCGACGGCTGGCTGCACACCGGCGACAAGGGCCGCATCGACGCCCAGGGCAACCTGCACATCACCGGCCGGGTGAAAGACCTGTTCAAGACCAGCAAGGGCAAATACGTCGCGCCCGCGCCGATCGAAGACCGGCTGGTGATGCACGAGGCGGTGGAAGCCTGCGTGGTCACCGGCGCCAACCTGGGGCAGCCGCTGGGCATCGTGATGCTCAACGCCGAGGCGGTTGCACAGACGGGCGACCCCGTCGCGCGCCGCGCGCTGGAGGCCTCGCTGGCGCAACACCTGAAGCACATCAACGCCACGCTCGACCCGCACGAACAGCTGCAGTGCATCGTGATGGTGACCAGCGCCTGGACCGTGGACAACGACGTCATCACGCCGACCTTCAAGGTCAAGCGCAACCGCATCGAAGAGCTGTACGCGAAACACTACGAAGCCTGGGAAACCGCGGGAAAGCCGGTCGTCTGGTCGGACTTCTGAAACCGGCCACCGGACAAAACAGTCGGGCCATCGGGAATAAACGGTCTCGCTGCGGTGTTCACCGCGTGTCAGTCCCTGTTTAACCCCTGTTCAAGGAGCCTGCTCATGCAACGCCGATCCCTCCTGTTTTCCACCTCTGCCACCCTGCTGCTGGGGGCGTCCCTGCTCGTGGGCTGCGCCGGCCCCCGGGGCATGGGCGGTCCTGGCGCCCGGGGCATGGGTGGTCCCGGTCACCCCGGCATGATGAAGCGCCACGGCTACGGCATGGCGGCCCCGGCCACCGCGCCCGCTGGCGCTCCCATGGTGGCCAATGGCCTGTTGACCGGCCCCAACGGCATGACGCTCTACACCTTCGACCGCGACATGGCCGGCAGTGGCAAGAGTGTCTGCAACGGTCCCTGCGCCACCAACTGGCCGCCGCTGATGGCCGGCAACGCCGCACCCGCGGGCGACTACAGCGTGGTCACGCGCGATGACGGTGGCAAACAGCTGGCCTACAAAGGCAAGCCGCTGTACTACTGGGTCAAGGACACCAAGCCCGGCGACATGACCGGCGACGGTTTCAACGGTGTCTGGCACGTCGTCAAGCCCTGAAAGCGGCCAGGTTTGGGCCCGGAAGGCGCGCTGACCCACATCCCCCGGCTGCGGCGCTATGCGCGCCTGCTCACGGGGGATGCCAGCCGTGCCGACGACCTGGTGCAGGACACGCTGGAACGGGCCTGCCACAAGTGGTCGCTGTGGCGCCCGCGCGAAGACGGCAGCGGCCTGCGCGGCTGGCTGCTCGCGCTGATGCACAACCTGTACCTGAACCAGGTGCGTGACACGGTGCACGAGCGCCAGGCGGTGGAACTGGACGAGGGCAACGAGCCCAGCCACGACCCGTTCCTGCACACGCCCGAACGGCTGGACCTGGAACAGGCGCTGCGCCAGCTCAGCCCCGCGCTGCGCGAGGTGGTGTTGCTGGTGTGTGTGGAAGAACTGCCCTACGCAGAAGCCGCCCAGGTGCTGGGCGTGCCGGCGGGCACGGTGATGTCGCGGCTGTCGCGCGGACGCGAACAGCTGCGCCAACTGATGGACGGTGGAGTCCCGGTTCAGACCCGGACACACCGGTTGAAGATCGTGAAATGAAAACGCCTTGCGCATGACCCCCGACAACCCCACTCCCGTGACCGACGCCGAGCTGCACGCCTGGGTCGACGGCCAGTTGCTCCCCGGGTTCGTCCCGGTGGTGTCGGACTGGCTGTTGCAACACCCCGACGCCGCCGCCCGGGTCCAGGCCTGGCAGGCCCAGCGCCTGGGCCTGCAGGCGCTGC
>JAHIQV010000306.1 GCA_018903185.1 Gammaproteobacteria bacterium
GCCGGCAAGTCGACCCTGATCTCCGCGATCTCGAATGCGCGGCCCAAGATCGCCGACTACCCCTTCACCACGCTCTATCCCAACCTGGGGGTGGTGCGGGTGGCGCCTGAGAAGAGTTTTGTGGTCGCCGACGTGCCTGGTTTGATCGAAGGTGCGTCAGAGGGTGCGGGCCTTGGTCACCAGTTCCTGCGTCACCTGCAGCGCACACGCCTGTTGCTGCACATGCTCGATGTCGCACCGTTTGACTCCGGCGTGGACCCCGTGGTGCAGGCCAAGGCCATCGTCGCCGAACTCAAGAAGTTCGATCCCAAGCTGCATGCAAAACCGCGCTGGCTGGTGCTCAACAAGCTCGACATGGTGCCCATGGACCAGCGCGAAGCCCTGGTCAAGGACATCGTCAAACGGCTCAAGTACAAGGGTCCGGTGTTCGAAATTTCCGCACTGACGCGCGAAGGATGTGAGCGCCTGATTCAGGGGGTTTACGAGTACCTGGCCAAGGAGTTCCAGTCGCACCAGGCGCCGGTGGACGTGGATCCCCGATTTGTTGAAGATCCCCGCGGTCTTTGAGACCGCGCCTCCGCCAACGCAATGGATGAAGCGAGCCCATGGCAGCAGTTGAAACCCGTTTGAACCCCAGCCTGGATCAGGCAGGCGTCTTCAAGTCCGCCAGGCGCATCGTCGTCAAGGTGGGCTCCAGTCTCGTTACCAACGAAGGCCGGGGCCTGGACGAAGAGGCCATTGGCCAATGGAGCGAACAACTGGCTGCCCTGGTGCAGCAAGGCCTTGAGCTGATCATGGTCAGCAGTGGCGCTGTGGCCGAAGGCATGAAACGCCTGGGCTGGAGCGTGCGCCCGAAAGAGATCAACGAATTGCAGGCGGCAGCCGCCGTGGGCCAGATGGGCCTGGTGCAGATGTACGAGAGCAAGCTCAGCGCCTGCGGCGTGGGCAGTGCCCAGGTGTTGTTGACGCACGCCGATCTGGCCGACCGTGAGCGTTACCTCAACGCCCGCTCGACCTTGCTGACCCTGCTGCAGCTCGGTGTGGTGCCGGTGATCAATGAAAACGACACCGTCGTCAACGACGAAATCAAGTTCGGCGACAACGACACCCTGGGAGCGCTGGTCGCCAACCTGGTCGAGGCCGATGTGCTGGTGATCCTCACCGATCAAAGAGGCCTCTACACGGCCGACCCCCGGCGCGACCCGACTGCGCGGTTTGTCGATCTGGCGCGTGCTGGCGATCCCGAGCTGGAGACCATGGCAGGCGGCGCAGGTTCCGGCATCGGCAAGGGCGGCATGATCACCAAGATCCTGGCCGCCAAGCGCGCGGCCGGATCGGGCGCTTCCACGGTCATTGCGTGGGGGCGTGAACCGCAGGTGCTGCTGCGCCTGTGTGCTGGAGAAGCCATCGGCACCTGCCTGGTGGCAGGAACTCCCAAGAACCAGGCGCGCAAACGCTGGATGGCCGACCATCTGCAGCTGCGTGGCTCGGTGCGGGTCGACGACGGCGCAGTTCAGAAGATCCTGGGTGAAGGCAAGAGCTTGTTGCCGATCGGCATGACAGCCGTTGAAGGCGACTTCTCTCGCGGTGATGTGATCGCGGTACGCGACGGCGCTGGCCAGGAGATTGCGCGCGGCCTGGCCAACTATGCAAGCTCTGAAGCACGCCTGTTGTGCCGCAAGTCATCGAGCGACTTTGAGCGTTTGCTCGGGTACGTGGCGGAATCAGAGATGATCCATCGCGACAACCTGGTCCTGTCGCGCAACTGACCTTGCGCGACGTCGCTGCGATTCACAGCGGTGGTCGGGGTAAGTCGGCGTTGTTCGAATCGCCCGCGCGCAGATCGCCTTGCGGATCGGGGTCGAAACTCGCCCCAGGGGGCAACTCCATGCACGGTGGCGCACCGCTTGAGTACGCCGCATGGGGTCCGTCGTCCAAGCCCCTCTGGCGCCCGGCGCCGCGCAGATAGCGGTTGCGGTGTTCGTTCCTGGGCAGGTAACGCGCGAGTTCGGTCAGCGCCATTTCGTAGACGCCGCGCTTGAACTCCACCACCACGTCCAGCGGCACCCAGTAGTCGTGCCAGCGCCAGGCGTCAAACTCCGGGTGGCTGGTGGCGCGCAGATTGAGATGCCAGTCCTGTGCAACCAGGCGCAGCAGGTACCAGATCTGTTTCTGACCTTTGTAGTGACCGCGCGCATCGCGGCGGATGAATCTGTCCGGCACTTCGTAGCGCAACCAGTCCCGCGTACGGGCAACGATGCACACGTGTTCGGGCATGAGACCCACTTCTTCGTGCAGCTCGCGGTACATCGCCTGTTCGGGCGTTTCGCCCCGGTCGATGCCTCCTTGCGGGAACTGCCAGGAGTGGGAACGAATCCTTTTGCCCCAGAACACCTGGTTTCTCTGGTTGAGCAGAATGATGCCGACATTGGGCCTGAAGCCTTCCCTGTCAAGCATAATCAACCTCAAATTTTTTGAACTGTCTGGATTATGCATCGCCCCTTGCGGCTTGCGAAGTGATTGCCCACCTGTTGCGCTGCAATGAGGGGTAAGTCCCGATGCCCGACGGGCATCGTCGACGCTGATCCGGCGCCCACCGACTCCGTTTGAACGACCCACACTGCCGCACGGCAGCCGCACCCATGAAAGCCTCCCAGTTCTTTATTTCCACCCTCAAGGAAGCCCCGGCCGATGCGGAGGTGGTCAGCCACCAGCTCATGACCCGCGCCGGCATGATCAAGAAGCTCGGCGCCGGCATCTACAGCTACATGCCCATGGGCTTGCGGGTGATCCAGAAGGTGGAGGCCATCGTGCGCGAGGAGATGAACCGCGCCGGCGCGGTGGAGCTCACCATGCCGGTGGTGCAGCCCGCCGAGCTCTGGCAGGAGACCGGGCGCTTCGAGGCGATGGGGCCTGAGCTGCTGCGCATCAAGGACCGCCACGGCCGCGACTTTGTGGTGCAGCCCACCAGTGAAGAGGTGGTGACCGATATCGCTCGACAGGAGCTGCGCAGCTACAAGCAGTTGCCGAAAAATTTCTACCAGATCCAGACCAAGTTCCGCGATGAACGACGGCCGCGTTTTGGCTTGATGCGCGGTCGCGAGTTCATCATGAAGGACGCCTACAGCTTTGATCGCGACGAAGCCGCCGCCAAGGCGAGCTACCAGGTCATGGCCGCGGCCTACCGCCGCATTTTTGACCGATTCGGCCTGCGTTACCGCGCGGTGGCTGCAGACAGCGGCGCCATCGGTGGCGACCTTTCCGAAGAGTTCCAGGTGATCGCCGCCACGGGTGAAGACGCCATCGTCTATTGCCCGGGCAGCGACTACGCGGCCAACATGGAAAAAGCCGAGGCGCTGGCGCCTTTGAGTCCTCGGCCGGCGGCCGCCAACGCCATGGCCAGGACGCCGACACCCGGCAAGAGCACCTGCGCCGATGTGGCCGAACTGCTGGGGGTGCCGCTGGCCACGACC
>JAHIQV010000307.1 GCA_018903185.1 Gammaproteobacteria bacterium
CTGCCTCCCGAGGACAACAAGCACAAGATCATGTTCGAGAACCTGACGCCGCTGTTCCCCAAGGAACAGATGCGCCTGGAACGCGACATCAAGACCGAAGAGAACATCACCGGCCGTGTCATCGACATCATCGCCCCCATCGGCCGCGGCCAGCGCGCGCTGATCGTGGCGCCGCCCAAGAGCGGCAAGACGGTGATGATGCAGCACATCTGCCACGCCATCACCGCCAACCACCCCGAGGTGGAGCTGCTGGTGCTGCTGGTGGACGAGCGACCGGAAGAAGTGACTGAAATGCAGCGCACGGTGCGCGGCGACGTGATCGCTTCGACGTTCGACGAACCGGCCGCGCGCCACGTGCACGTGGCCGAGATGGTGATCGAACGCGCCAAGCGCCTGGTCGAGCTGAAAAAAGACGTGGTGATCCTGCTCGACTCGATCACCCGCCTGGCCCGCGCCTACAACAACGTGCTGCCCTCCTCCGGCAAGGTGCTGAGCGGCGGTGTGGATTCCAACGCGCTGCAGCGCCCCAAGCGCTTCTTCGGTGCCGCGCGCAAGATCGAAGAAGGTGGCTCGCTGACCATCATCGCCACTGCGCTGGTCGACACCGGCAGCCGCATGGACGAGGTGATCTTTGAAGAATTCAAGGGCACCGGCAACTGCGAAATCCACCTGGACCGCCGCCTGTACGAAAAGCGCGTGTTCCCCTCGATCCAGCTCAACCGCAGCGGTACCCGCCGCGAGGAACTGCTGCTGGCGCCCGAGATCCTGCAGAAGACCCGCATCCTGCGCCAGTTCATGTACAACATGGACGAGATCGAGGCCATGGAGATGGTCCTGAAGAGCATGAAGGCGACGAAGAACAACTCGGAGTTCTTTGACATGATGCGACGGGGTGGATAACACCCCCCTGCGCCGCTGACGCGGCTTCCCCCCTCTGTTGCGCGCCTTCGGCGCTTCGAGGAGGGGACAACACCAGAGGCCCGGCAAAGCCGGTTCCTCGGTGTTCCTGGCTTAAGGCACTTCGCGCCGGCGGATTGGTTGGCTTTCCCGGCTATAATCACAGGCTTTGCAACTTGCTGGCAAGTACGGGGAAATGGTTTTCCCGCGGCTGCCGCACCTGAACTCAAGGAAACGTCATGAAAGACGGCATTCACCCCAACTACCGCGAAATCTGTTTCGTGGACCTGTCCAACAACTTCCAGTTCGTGACGCGCTCCTGCGCCAACACGAAGGAAATGATCAAGCTGGAAGACGGCCGCGAACTGCCGCTGTTCAAGCTCGATACCTCCAGCGAGTCGCACCCCTTCTACACCGGTACGCAAAAGAGCGTGGACAACATGGGTGGCCGCGTCGAGCGCTTCCGCAACCGTTACGCCAAGCCCGCTGCCAAGTAAAGCTGGCTATGGACCGGACCTCAAGGTGTCCGGCCCCTGCCTCAGATTCTGCAAAAAAAGCAGCCGGTTCACCGGCTGCTTTTTTTTGCCCCGGATCTTTCGATACGTGACCCTGTTGCGACAAGCCCTCTGCCCTGACGGCCCTGTATATTCCCCGCAGTGAATCCAACAACCCCTGCCATCGTCACCCAGTCGGCCGTGCGTCGTCTGCCCAGGCTCGCACTCATCCTGTTCTGCCTCGCCTATGTGCTGCCGGGGTTCCTGGGACGTGAGCCCTGGAAAAATGCCGACGTTTCCGCGCTGGGCGCCATGCTGGAGATGGCTTCTGGAAACAGCAGTTGGTGGCAACCTCAGGTGCTGGGTGTGGCCGCCGATGTGGCCGGCCCCCTGCCTTACTGGCTCGGCGCGGTGTTCATCCGGTTCCTGCCCTTCCTGAACGCCGACAGCGCAGCCCGCATCCCGTTCGCCCTGCTCCTGGCCCTCACCCTGGTCTGCACCTGGTACGCGGTGTATCACCTGGCGCGCCAGAAGTCGGCTCAGCCGATTGCCTTTGCCTTCGGGGGTGAGGCCAACCCGGTCGACTATGCCCGCTCACTGGCCGATGCCGGCTTGCTGGCTCTCGTGGCCTGTCTGGGTCTGGCCCAGATGTCCCATGAAACCACACCCGATCTGGCCCGACTGGCCATGGTCAGTGCGCTGCTGATGGCAGCTGCGCGGCTGGCCCATGCGGATGACCGTCACCCTTGGCGCAGCATGTTGCTCTGGAGCCTCTCTGCGCTGGCACTGGTGCTCAGCGGTGCACCCTGGGTGGCGCTGAGCCTGGGTTCTGGTTTGCTGCTGGCCTTGCTGGTCATGGGCAGCCGACCCGGCGAAGCCCTTCACCCGCTGCTGCCCTCGGCTGCGGCTTTGCTGATCATGGCCGTCGGGCTGGGGGCGCTCACAGGCCAGATGAACTGGCCCGCACTGGGCCTGCCGGTGGGTTTCGACGACTGGCGCCGCTGGGGACGCCTGCTCGTGTGGTTCACCTGGCCGGCATGGCCCCTGGTGTTGTGGACCCTGTGGGGCTGGCGACGCCAACTGCTCAGTCCGCATGTGGCGCTGCCCCTGTGGGCGATGCTGGTGAGCGTGGTCAACAGCGCGATCAACGCCGATTTTGATCGCGCCTTGCTGCTGGCACTGCCCGCCATGGCCGC
>JAHIQV010000308.1 GCA_018903185.1 Gammaproteobacteria bacterium
CACCATCACTTCATCGAGCGCGCCACGCTGCTGCGCCTCCAGGATCATGCGGCCCACGCGGGGATCGAGCGGCAGGCGCGAGAGCGTCTGGCCGATGGGTGTGAGCTCGTTGGCTTCGTCCACCGCGCCCAGTTCGGAGAGCAGCTGGTAGCCGTCGACGATGGCGCGCTTTTGCGGCGCTTCGATGAAGGCGAAGTCCTCCACCGCGCCCAGGCGCAGCGCCTTCATGCGCAGGATCACGCCCGCGAGCGAGCTGCGCAGGATCTCGGGGTCGGTGAAGGCCGGTCGGCCGTTGAAGCCGGCCTCGTCGTAGAGCCGGATGCAGATGCCATCGGCCACGCGGCCGCAGCGGCCCGCGCGCTGGTTGGCCGCCGCCCGGCTGATGGGCTCCACCATGAGCTGCTCGACCTTCTGGCGGAAGCTGTAGCGCTTCACGCGCGCCGTGCCCGCGTCGATCACATAACGGATGCCCGGCACGGTGAGCGAGGTTTCGGCGACGTTGGTCGAGAGCACGATGCGCCGGCCGCTGTGATCCTGGAAGATGCGGTCCTGCTCGGCCTGCGACAGGCGCGCAAACAGCGGCAGCACCTCGGCGTTGCGCAGCGTGGGAATGTGGCTGAGGTGCTTGCGCAGGTGGTCGGCGGCTTCGCGGATCTCACGTTCGCCGGGCAGGAAGATCAGAATGTCGCCGCCCTGCGGTGTGCGCCACAACTCGTCCACACCATCGGCGATCGCGTTGTTGAGGTCGTAGTCGCGGCTCTCTTCAAATGGCCGGTAGCGCACCTCCACCGGGAAGGTGCGGCCAGACACCTGGATGACCGGCGCTGGACCGCGTTGGGAGGCGAAGTACTGCGCAAACCGGTCCGCGTCGATGGTCGCCGATGTCACCACCACCTTCAGGTCCGGCCGGCGCGGCAGCAGCTGGCGCAGGTAACCGAGCAGGAAGTCGATGTTCAGGCTGCGTTCGTGCGCCTCGTCGATGATGATGGTGTCGTAGGCGCGCAGGTCCGGGTCGGTCTGCGTCTCGGCGAGCAGGATGCCGTCGGTCATGAGCTTGACCGAGGCGTCCTTGGAGAGCCGGTCCTGGAAGCGCACCTTGAAGCCCACCACATCGCCCAGCGGCGTCTTCAGCTCCTCGGCAATGCGCTTGGCCACGCTGGAAGCGGCGATGCGCCGCGGCTGCGTGTGGCCGATCCATTGCGGGCGCTGGCCTGGTTTGGCGTTGAGCTTGCCGCGGCCCATCTGCAGCGCGATCTTGGGCAGTTGCGTGGTCTTGCCCGAGCCGGTTTCGCCGCAGACGATGACCACCTGGTGCTCACGCATGGCGGCCTCGATCTCGTCCCGGCGGGCGGAGACGGGCAGGGACTCGGGGAATTCAATGTGCAGCGGCGTGGAGGACAAGGGGGAACTTCAGTCAAAATCAGGCAACCGGCAATTATCCGCGCCCTGCCCAACGTCTGACCGCTCCGCTGCCCATGTCCAACGTCTTCAACTTCACCTTCGTGCCCTGGTTCCGCTCGGTCGCGCCTTACATCCACAAGCTGCGCGGCAGCACGGTGGTGGTGGGCGTCGCCGGGGAGGCCATCGCGGCCGGCAAGTTGCCGCTGATCGCGCAAGACCTCGCGCTGATCCAGAGCATGGGCGTGCAGATCGTGCTGGTGCATGGCTTTCGCCCGCAGGTGAATGAACAGCTCCAGGCCAAGGGCCACGAAGCCAAATACTCCCACGGCATGCGCATCACCGACTCGGTGGCGCTGGACTGCGCGCAGGAAGCCGCCGGCCAGCTGCGCTACGAAATCGAGGCCGCGTTCAGCCAGGGCCTGCCCAACACGCCCATGGCCGGTGCGACCGTGCGCGTGATCTCGGGCAACTTCATCACCGCGCGCCCGGTGGGCCTGATCGACGGCGTGGACTTCATCCACTCCGGCCTGGTGCGCAAGGTGGACACCGAAGGCATCCAGCGCACGCTGGACATGGGCGCCATGGTGCTGCTCTCGCCCTTCGGTTTTTCACCCACGGGCGAGGCCTTCAACCTCACCATGGAAGACGTGGCCACCTCCATCGCCGTGGCGCTGCAGGCCGACAAGCTGATGTTCCTGACCGAGGTGCCGGGTATCCGCCTGGACGCGGCCGACCCGACCAGCGAGATCGACACCGAGCTGCCACTGGCCGACGCGAAAAAGATGCTCACCGCCCTGCCCTCGGCCGCCCAACCGACCGACACGGCCTTCTACCTGCAGCACTGCATCCGCGCCTGCGAAGGCGGCGTGGAACGCAGCCACATCCTGCCGTTCGCGGTGGACGGCGCGCTGCTGCTGGAGATCTACACCCACGACGGCATCGGCACCATGGTGGTGGACGAAAAGCTGGAGAGCGTGCGCGAGGCCACCATGGACGACGTGAGCGGCATCGTGGCGCTGATCGAGCCGTTCGAGAAAGACGGCACGCTGGTCAAGCGCGACCGCACCGAGATCGAACGCGACGCCGGCAACTACACCATCATCGAACACGACGGCGTGATCTTCGGCTGCGCTGCGCTCTACCCCTACCCCGAGGCCCGCACCGGCGAAATGGCGGCGCTCACCGTGCTGCCCGACACGCAGAGCCAGGGCGACGGCGAGCGCCTGCTCAAGCGCATCGAGACCCGTGCCAAGGCCCAGGGCCTTCAGAGCATCTTCGTGCTCACCACGCGCACCATGCACTGGTTCCTCAAGCGCGGCTTCGTGCAGGTCAACCCCGACTGGCTGCCCGAGGCGCGCAAGCGGAAATACAACTGGGACCGGAAAAGCCAGGTGCTCGTGAAAAAAATCGGCTGACCCTGTGTATGCGTGATAACAACGGACAACGATCAAGCAACCCCTCCAGCATCTCAACCGACTGGAATGTTTGATGACAGGAGCCCAAAACATGGCCGATCGAAGCACCCCCACCGCCACTGCGCCTGTGTCCGCAAACGGTTCCGGCCATAAACCCGCTGCAAAACCGGCGGCCCGAAAAACCGCCAAAACCAAAGAGCCTCCGGCAAAAACCATGACCGGAAAAACGGTCAAGACGCGCGTTGCGGCTGTCGAAAAGCCGCGCCGTGCGAAGCTGGGCGACGTCACCGGCAGCCAGCAACCCCAGCGGATCGCCAGGCTCAGCACGGCAGCGGTCACCGAAGCCCGCCAGCAGGCCAAGTTCGCCGCCGTGCGCGACATCCTGGGCAAGTCCGATACCAGCAAGAAGCACAAGGCCGAGTCCCTGCGCGCGATCCTCGAAGGCGCCGCCCCGGACGACGCCAAGGCCATCCGCCGGCTGTTGCGCCAGGAAACCGATGTGGTGCGCAGCAAAGCCATGACTGTCGCCAACCCGGACGAAGTGCTGGCGGCCGACTGGCGCAGTGGCGCCTACCCTTACAAGAACCTGCTGTCGCGCAAGGTGTACGAGTCGCAGAAATACCTGCTTCAGGTCGAGCTGCTCAAGCTGCAGGCCTGGGCCAAGGAAACCGGGCAGCGCATCGTGATCCTGTTCGAAGGGCGCGATGCGGCCGGCAAAGGCGGCACCATCAAACGCATGATGGAACACCTGAACCCGCGCGGCGCGCGCGTGGTGGCGCTGGAAAAACCCAGCGAGGTCGAACGCGGCCAGTGGTATTTCCAGCGCTATGTGCAGCACCTGCCCACCGCTGGCGAGATCGTGCTGTTCGACCGCAGCTGGTACAACCGCGCCGGGGTCGAGCGCGTCATGGGTTTCTGCTCGACCGACGAATACGAGGAGTTCATGCGACAGGCGCCCCAGTTCGAGCGCCAGTTGGTGCGCAGCGGCGTGCACCTGATCAAGTTCTGGTTCTCGGTCAGCCGCGAAGAGCAGCGCCGCCGCTTCAAAGAGCGCGAGGCCCACCCGCTCAAGCAGTGGAAGCTCAGCCCGATCGATATGGCCTCGCTCGACAAGTGGAACGACTACACCAAGGCGAAGGAATCCATGTTCTTCGAGACCGACACGGCCGACGCGCCCTGGACGGTGATCAAGAGCGATTGCAAGAAGCGTGCTCGCCTGAACGCCATGCGCTACGTTCTGCAGAAGCTGCCTTACACCAACAAGGACGCGGCCAACATCGGTTCGCTGGATTCGTTGATCGTGGGTCGCGCGCACGTGGTGTACGAACGTGGCGAGCGCCCGGGCAACGCGATTCTCTGAGCCTGCTCAGGCGCAGACAAAAAAACCGCCCTCAGGCGGCTTTTTTTCGTGTGCGACACACCGGCTTTCGATCAGGCAGACCGAGGGCGCACCAGCAACACCAGGGCCAGCAAGGCAATGGCCGAGAAGCAAAGAAACGACCAGTTGGCAATGGACAGGCCCAGGAAGGTCCAGTCAATCGCCGAACAATCGCCACTGCCTTTGAAGATCATGGGAATGGCCCGCTTGAGCGGAAACGACTCGATCATTCCGTAAAAGTCGCGTCCGCAGGTCAGGACCTCGGGCGGATTCCACTGCAACCAGGTCTGCCGCGCGGCCACAAAGGCGCCGCCCACGGCCAGCGCCCCCATGAGACCGATGCCCACGGCCCTCGACCCCCGCCCGCTCATCGCCGCGGCCAGCGCCGCCGCAAACGCCACCAGGATCAGGGCATAGCGCTGCACGATGCACATGGGACAGGGCTCCAGCCCCACCACGTGCTGCAGGTAGATGCCAAAGGCCAGCAGCCCCGCACAGCTGAGGGCCACAAGGGCCAGCACCCGGCGCGGATGGCGGCTGAACAGGTCAAAAATGGGGGTGGCGAATGTCACGAGATGTCCTGAATGTGAAACGAGGCGCCCCGGTGGACCCGGCCAGCGCCTCGGAGTTCCAACCTTGACGCGGCTTGGGTCAGCTGTCTGCGAAAGCGCGTTCGATCACGAACTGGCCCGGACGCGTGGTGTTGCCCTCGGCAAAACCGCGCTTTTCGCACAGGGCCTTGAGGTCGCGCAGCATCTAGGGGCTGCCGCAGATCATGACGCGGTCTTCGGCCGGGTTCAGCTCGGGCAGGCCCAGGTCTTTGGCCACCTGAGCGTTGTCGAGGATCACAGGAATGCGACCCTGGTGCACAAAAGGCTCGCGCGTGACGGTGGGGTAATACAGGAACTGCTGCTGCACCATCTCGCCGAGGAACTCGTCCTGCTTGAGCGTGTGTTCCAGCATCTCGCGGTAGGCCAGTTCCTTGACCTCGCGCACACCGTGGATCAGCACCACCTGTTCGAATTTTTCGTAGGTCTCCGGGTCGCGCACGATGGACAGGAACGGTGCCAGACCGGTGCCGGTGGCCAGCA
>JAHIQV010000309.1 GCA_018903185.1 Gammaproteobacteria bacterium
ACCATCCCGGCAACTGCCCCAAGTGCGGCATGACGCTGGAGCCGTTGTTGCCCGAGCTGGAGGAACAGGAAAACCCCGAACTCAGGGACTTCCAGCGCCGCTTCTGGTGGACCTTGCCGCTCACTGTCGTCGTCACCGTGCTGGCCATGTTCGGACACAGCCTGGGCTGGTTCGACATGGCGGTGCAGAGCTGGATCGAACTCGTGCTCTCGGTGCCGATCGTGCTGTGGGCGGGCTGGCCCTTCTTTGTGCGTGGAGCGCAGTCGATCATGAACCGCAGCCCCAACATGTGGACCCTGATCAGTCTGGGAACGGGCGCGGCCTTTGTGTACAGCGTGGTGGCTACGGTGACCCCGCAGGTGTTCCCCGATTCGTTTCTCTCCATGGGGCGCGTGGCGGTGTACTTCGAAGCGGCTGCGGTGATCATCTCGCTCACCTTGCTGGGGCAATTGCTGGAGCTCAAGGCGCGTTCGCAGACGTCGGCGGCGATCCGCTCGCTGCTGGGCCTGGCGCCCAAAACCGCGCGCCGCATCGGCGCCGACGGCCAGGAAGAAGACGTGCCGCTGGGCCACGTGCACGTGGGTGATCTGCTGCGTGTGCGACCCGGCGAGAAGGTGCCGGTGGACGGTACCGTGGTCGAGGGCAGCAGCGCACTCGACGAGTCCATGCTGACCGGTGAACCGCTGCCTGTGACGAAACGGGTGGGCGACAAGCTGATCGGCGCCACGCTCAACACCAGTGGCGCCTTGGTGATGAAGTCCGAACACGTGGGCTCGGCCACCGTGCTGGCGCAGATCGTGCAGATGGTGGCCATGGCGCAGCGCTCGCGCGCACCCATGCAGCGCATGGCCGACCAGGTGGCGGGTTACTTCGTGGTCGGCGTGGTGGGCGCCGCCCTGCTCACCTTCCTGGGCTGGGGCCTGTTCGGGCCCGAGCCGAGCTGGGTCTATGCCCTGATCAACGCCGTGGCCGTGCTGATCATCGCCTGCCCCTGTGCCCTGGGTCTGGCCACGCCGATGTCGATCATGGTGGCGACGGGGCGCGGTGCCACGCACGGTGTGCTGTTCCGCGACGCCGCCGCGATCGAGAACCTGCGCAAGGTCGACACCCTGATCGTGGACAAGACCGGCACCCTGACCGAAGGGCGGCCGACTTTCGAGCGGGCGATGGGCTTCGGTGGGTTTTCCGCAGACGAAGTGTTGCGCCTGGCCGCCAGCCTCGACCAGGGCAGCGAACACCCGCTGGCCGCCGCCATCGTGGCCGCCGCGAAACAGCAGGGGCTGGTGCTGGACAAGCCCGAGCAGTTCGATTCCGAATCCGGCATCGGTGTGCAGGGTGTCGTGGGTTCGCAGCGACTGGCGCTGGGCAACACGGCGCTGATGCAGCAGCTCGGGGTGGATGTGTCGCCGCTGGCCACCGAAGCCGAAGCGCTGCGAGGGCAGGGGGCCAGTGTCATGCACCTGGCAGTGGACCGATCCTTGGCCGGTCTGCTGGCGGTGTCGGACCCGGTCAAGGCCACCACGGCCGATGCCCTGGCCTCGCTGCGCGAGGCCAACATCAGCGTGGTGATGGCCACGGGCGACGGCCTGACCACCGCGCGCGCCGTGGGCCAGCGCCTTGGCATCGATGAGGTGCATGGCGAGGTCAAGCCCGCCGACAAACTCAAGCTGGTCGAACGCCTCCAGGCCGAGGGCCGCGTGGTGGCGATGGCGGGCGACGGCATCAACGACGCACCGGCGCTGGCGCGAGCCGATGTCGGTATCGCCATGGGCACCGGTACCGACGTGGCCATGAACAGCGCCCAGCTCACGCTGGTGAAGGGGGATCTGCGCGGCATCGCCACGGCGCGCGACCTCTCGGTGGCCACCGTGGCCAACATGAAACAGAACCTGGCGTTTGCATTCATGTACAACGCGCTGGGCATTCCGCTTGCCGCGGGTCTTCTGTATCCGTTCACCGGCTGGCTGCTCTCACCGATGATCGCCGCGCTGGCCATGAGCCTGAGTTCGGTTTCGGTCATTGGCAATGCCCTGCGCTTGCGGGCGGCCAAAATCCAGCCGGGCGCATCACACCCGAGTCCTTGACCGTGGACATCCTGGCACACGGTCTGTGGGTGGGCGTCGGTGCCGCGTGGATGCATCGGCATCGGCGCCTGGACCGCCGAACCGCGGTGCTGGCGGTGGGTCTGGCTGTGGTGCCCGACCTTGCACAGTTGTTGCCTTTGGTTTATCTGGCACTGTTCTCGCCCGACGGCTGGACGGTCCTGCTGGCTTACGCCAACGCTCTGCCGGGGTATGAGCCTGCGCTGTCTCCGGTCGTCACGGAACTCACCCACCACCTGCATTGTGTGATGCACAGCGCCCTGGTGGCCGGTGTGGTCACCGCCATCAGCTGGGTGTGGCTGGGCCGTTTCTGGATGCCCTTGTTGGGCTGGTGGTCGCACATCCTGATCGATGTGTTCACGCATTCCGCAGACTTCTATCCATCCCCCGTTTTTTACCCTGCGACCTATTGGGGTTTTGACGGCATCGCCTGGAACACACCGTGGTTCATGGTCGCCAACTACCTGGCGATGTTGATCATTGCGGTGGTTGTCTGGCGCCGTCGCTGAGCACGGAGATTCCTTTCCCTGATCGCCTACGCAAAAAAGCGCTCTGCGTCCGCAACGCCCACCTAAAATCCGCCCATGCGTCTGTTCATCGCCATCCTGCTCTGCCTGGCCATCCCGCTCCAGGGCTGGGCTGCGGGCGCGGTGGTGCAAGCGCCTTGCCCCATGGGTGACATGATGGCGATGCACGCCGACGCCACCAGCGAAGCGATGACCGACCTCGCTGACTGCTGCAATGACGCGGCGACCGCCACGCTGACTGGCAAACTCTGCAAAACCGGCCAGGAATGCCAGGCGCCCACCGGCTGGCTCGGGTCCATCTCACAGCCCGTCGTTCAGGCCCTGCCGACGAGCGTCCTGCTCGTGACCACCACACCCACGCCACCGCGCGGCGCTCCCGCCAGCGTCTGGCGCCCCCCCACCCTCTGACTCCGTTGATCCGGACCGCGCGCCGCCGCTGAGGCTGGCGCGCCTTCCGTGACGTGGCTGCCCGCCTGTGGCGTGTGCAGCCCATGTTGATCTTCATGGAGCAGAGATATGCAAGTCTTTCAAACGGCCATGAGCCGACCCGTGAGACCGGTGGTTCGCGCCATGGCGCCCAACCGCATCATCAACACCACAGCCCTGCTGATGGCCCTGTGGATGGGGGTGGCATTGCCCGGCCTGGCCTCGGACATCGAGCCGCTCGGTCTTGCTGCGGCCGTGCAAGCCGCGCTGGCGCGCTCGCAGGCCCTCGGCGCCCAGGATGCGGCGGCCCGCTCGGCAAGAGAAGCCGCCGTGGCAGCAGGACAGCGACCCGACCCGGTGCTGCGGTTTTCCCTCAACAGCCTGCCCATCGAAGGCGACAACCGCTTCAGCACATCGGCCGAGCCCATGACCAGCAAAGCCGTTTCGCTGATGCAGGCGTTCCCCGCCGAGGGCAAGCGCCAGGCCCGCTCGCAACGCTTCGAGCGCGAAGCAGACGTGGCCCTGGCCACGCGGGCAAAGCGCGCGGCCAGCCTGCGGCGCGACACCGCCATCGCCTGGTTTGAAAGGCACGCCCAGGAACAGCGGGTCTCGCTGCTGCGTGCGCAACTGAACGAGAACCGCCTGCAGCTCCAGGCCGCCGAAGCGGCCACACGCGGCTCTCTGCCCGCTGGCGCCAACAACCCCTCGGTGGACTGGTTGAATGCGCGCGACGCGGTCGCCCAGGCGCAGCAAGCCTTGATCGGTGCCGAAGCCGGGCTGGTCAACGCGCGCCAGGCGCTGGCCCGCTGGACCGGAACCACCCCCGATCAACCCTTGGGCGATGCGCCCGCGCTGACCTCCTTGGCGCTGTCGGCCAATGGCTTCGCGCCCCAGCTGCAGCAACACCCGGACCTGGCGCTGGCGAGCGCACGCCTGGCCACCGCCGAGGCCGACGCCGAGCTGGCGCGACAGGATCG
>JAHIQV010000038.1 GCA_018903185.1 Gammaproteobacteria bacterium
CCTCGGCGGCGAGAACGTCATGGCCTTCGTCGCCGAAACCATTGGTGGCGCGACGGCTGGTGTGCTGACACCGGTTCCGGGGTATTTCAAGGGCGTTCGCGAGCTGTGCGACCGCCACGGCATCCTGCTCATCCTCGACGAAGTGATGTGCGGCATGGGCCGCAGCGGCACGCTGCACGCCTGCGAGCAGGAAGGCGTGGTGCCCGACCTGCTGACCATTGCCAAAGGCCTGGGCGGCGGCTACCAGCCGATCGGCGCGGTGCTGGCGCAGGGCCGGCTGGTGGACGCGTTCCGTCAAGGCAGTGGCCTGTTTCAGCATGGCCACACCTACCTGGGCCATGCGGTGGCCTGCGCAGCCGCGTTGGCGGTGCAGCGCGTGATCCAGCGCGATGGCCTGCTGGACCAGGTGAAGTCACGCGGGCAAGCGCTGCAAACCCTGTTGCTGGACGCCTTTGGGGATCATCCGCACGTGGGCGACATCCGCGGGCGCGGCCTCTTCTGGGGCATCGAGCTGGTGGTCGATCGCGGCACGAAACAGTGGTTCGACCCGGCGCGGCGCCTGCACGCGCGCATCAAAAGCGAAGCCATGGCCGAGGGTCTGATGGTCTACCCCATGGGCGGCACGGTGGACGGGCGTTGCGGTGACCACGTGCTGCTGGCCCCACCCTTCATCGCCAGTGAGGCCGAACTGTCCCAGATCGTGAAGCGTCTGCGGGTCAGCGTGGACCGGGCCATTGCCGCGACAGCCTGAGGGGTCTTTCCTGCAGAGCTGGCTTGATGTATAAGTTTTCTTGCTGAATCATTACAGATATGAAAACCAAGGTGAAACCCGGTCTGACCCTTTGTTGTTGCGGGTTAGCATGGCGTTTTGCAGCAGACCCGCCTGCATGCCCCTGTTGCGCGCTGAGCGGGTCACTCGCTGGCGTTGCCGTTGTCCCCTCACTGGCCTGACCTCACAAGGGTTCCATGACCATCACGTTCAATCACAAGGAGTCCGCATGACCATTTCCCTGAAAACCACCGCTTCCCGCCTCTCGCTTGCTGCCGCCGTGCTGGCGCTGTCGGCCCCTCTGGCCCCCGTTCAGGCGCAGCAGAAATTCATGACCATCGGCACCGGTGGCGTGACCGGCGTGTACTACGCCGCGGGCGGTGCCATCTGCCGCCTGGTCAACAAGGACCGCGCCAAGCACGGCTTCCGCTGCTCGGTGGAGTCCACCGGTGGTTCGGTGGTGAACATCAACACCATCAAGGCGGGCGAGCTCGATTTCGGCGTCTCACAGTCGGATGTGCAGTACAACGCCTTCAACGGCGCCAAACAGTTCGAGAAAGACGGCAAGCACACCGACCTGCGCGCGGTGTTCTCCATCCACCCCGAGCCCTTCACCGTGTTGTCCCGCAAGGAAGCCAACATCACCAAGTTTGACGACCTGAAGGGCAAACGCTTCAACGTCGGCAACCCTGGATCGGGCACGCGCGCCGCCATGGACGAATACCTGGCCAGCAGCGGCGGCAAGATCAGCGACTTCGGCCTGGCCGCCGAGCTCAAGGCCGACGAACACGGTGCCGCCCTGTGCGACAACAAGATCGACGGCTTCTTCTACGGCGTGGGTCACCCCAGCGCCAACATCCAGGACCCGATCACCACCTGCGGCGCCAGGTTGGTTCCCATGACCGGCCCGGCGGTGGACAAGCTGGTGGCGGCCAACAGCTACTACGCCAAGGTCAACATCCCCGGCGGCCTGTACGCCGGTCACCCGAACCCCACGCCCACCTACGGCGTGCTGGCTTCGTTCGTGACCTCGGCCAAAGTGCCTGACGTGGCGGTGTACGAACTGGTCAAGGCCGTGTTCGAGAACTTCGACGAATTCAAGAAACTGCACCCGGCTTTCGTGGGTCTCGATCCCAAGAACATGATCAAGGATGGCCTGTCGGCCCCGCTGCACCCCGGTGCCGTGAAGTATTACAAAGAAAAAGGCTGGATGTAAGGTCCGGCTGACTGCCGAGGTCCTGCCGGACTGACGCCGCAAAAAAGCTCTGACTCGTCAGGGCTTTTTTGTTGGTCTCTCTTCAAAACCACAACACACCGATCTGCATGAAAACCCACACCGCACCCGAAGTCGACGTCAACCAGCTGGTTGCCGACAACGACACCGGCGGTCGCGAACCCGGTCCCTGGATGCGCCGCATGCTGCTGGCCGTCGCGCTGGCCTGGTCGTTGTTCCAGCTCTGGATCGCCTCGCCGCTGCCGTTCAGCCTGGGCATTCTGGTGTTCAACGACACCGAAACCCGCGCCATCCACCTCGCCTTTGCGGTGTTCCTGTCGTACATGGCGTACCCGGCGTTCAGGCGCTCGCCGCGCGCCTATGTGCCGGTCACGGACTGGGTTTTCGCCCTGGTCGGCACCTTCTGTGCTGCCTACCTGTTCCTGTTCTACAAGGAACTGGCCACCCGGCCCGGCCAGCCGACACCGATGGACGTCTACACCGGCGCGGTCGGTATCGTGTTGCTGCTTGAAGCGACCCGGCGCGTGCTGGGCCTGCCCATGGTGATCGTGGCGCTGGTGTTTCTGGGCTACACCTTTGGCGGGCCGTACATGCCCGACATGATTGCCCACCGCGGCTTCTCGCTCAACCGTGCCATGAGCCACCAGTGGCTGACCACCGAAGGCGTGTTCGGTGTTGCGCTGGGTGTGTCCAGCGGTTTCATTTTCCTGTTCGTGCTGTTTGGCTCGCTGCTCGACAAGGCGGGTGCCGGCAACTACTTCATCAAATCAGCCTTTGCGCTGCTGGGCCACATGCGCGGTGGTCCGGCCAAGGCGGCGGTGCTGTCTTCGGCGGCCACCGGCATCATTTCCGGCTCGTCGATCGCCAACGTGGTGACCACCGGCACCTTCACCATCCCGCTCATGAAGCGGGTCGGCTACCGACCCGACCAGGCAGGCGCGGTCGAGGTGTCGAGCTCGGTGAACGGCCAGATCATGCCGCCGGTGATGGGCGCGGCCGCCTTCCTGATGGTGGAGTACGTCGGCATTCCCTACATCGAGGTGATGAAGCACGCCTTCCTGCCGGCCATCATCTCGTACATCGCACTGCTCTACATCGTGCACCTGGAGGCCCTCAAGGCCAACATGGTCGGCCTGCCGCGCCGCGGCACGGCCACGGCCGGCCAGCGGCTGATGTCGTTCGCCATGACCGTGGCCGGTTTCATCGTGCTCTCCGGCGCGGTGTACTGGGGCATTGGCTGGATCAAGACCGCCATGGGCGATGCCGCCATCTGGGTGGTCGGTGCCGGTCTGCTCGCCAGCTATGTCGGCCTGCTCTGGTTTGGCGCCAGACAGCCCGCCCTGGAGCTGGACGATCCGAACGCGCCCGTGTTCGAACTGCCCGAAACCGGACCCACCGTGAAGTCCGGCCTGCACTACCTGCTGGCGGTGGTGGTGCTGATCTGGTGCCTGATGGTCGAGCAGATGTCGCCAGGCCTGTCCGCCTTCTGGGCCACGCTCTTCATGATCTTCGTCATGGTCACGCAGAAGCCGATCATCGCGGCGTTTCGCGGGCACGGTGGCCTGGGCGCTGCCACCCGGCAGGGTTTTGCCGACCTGGTGGATGGTCTGGCCACGGGTGCGCGCAACATGATCGGCATCGGCGTGGCCACCGCGGCGGCCGGCATCATCGTGGGCACGGTGTCGCTCACCGGTGTCGGTCTGGTCATGACCGAACTGGTGGAGCTGCTCTCGGGCGGCAACCTCATGCTCATGCTGGTGCTGGTGGCGCTCATCAGCCTGATCCTGGGCATGGGGCTGCCGACCACGGCCAACTACATCGTGGTGTCCACGCTGATGGCGCCGGTGGTGGTGGAGCTGGGCGCGCAGAGTGGCCTGATCGTGCCCCTGATCGCAGTGCACATGTTCGTTTTCTATTTCGGCCTCATGGCCGACGTGACGCCGCCGGTGGGTCTGGCCTCGTTTGCCGCGGCGGCGATTGCGCGCGCCGACCCCATCAAGACCGGCATCACCGCCTTCTACTACAGCATGCGCACGGCCATCCTGCCGTTCCTGTTCATCTTCAACACCCAGTTGCTGTTGATCGGGCTGTCCGGCCCCCTGCACCTGATCCTCACCGTGGTCAGCGCCACGGTGGCCATGCTGGTGTTTGCAGCAGCCACGCAAGGTTTTTTTCTGGTGAAGTCGCGCTGGTACGAAACCCTGGCCTTGTTGCTGATCACCTTCACCTTGTTCCGGCCCGGGTTCTGGTGGGACATGCTGTACCCGCCGTTTGACGAGGTGCCCGCGGCCCAGATGACATCGCTCATCGAACAAGCCCCTGCCGGCTCGGGCAAGCGGATCTGGATCGAAGGCATGAACATGAACGGCGATGACATCCGCAAAGGCGTGCTGCTGCCCCTGGGCGAACCCGGCACCGCCCGCGAACGCATGGCCAGCGCGGGATTGACCGTGATGGCGCAGGGCGACGAACTGCTGATTGCTGCCGTGAAGTTTGGCAGCCCGGCTGAAAAGCTGGGCATGGAGCAGGGTTTCCGCATCGTGTCGGCCGAAGTGCCGGCCGAACGTCCGGCCAAAGAGTGGCTGTACCTGCCCGCACTGGCCTTGTTGCTGCTGGTGATGGGGCTGCAACGTGCCCGCCGGCCCCGCGAGGGCCTGCCGGCGTGACGCGCATCGCGCTCATCCACGCGCTGGCGCATTCGGTAGCGCCGATCAACGACGAGCTGCAGAACGTCTGGCCTGAGGCGGTGCGCATGAACTTGCTGGACGACAGCCTGTCGGCCGACCTGGCCCACAGCGGGCAGGGACTGGACGCAGCGATGCACCAGCGTTTCGAGTCGCTCGCCGCCTACGCCGAAGGCACGGGCGCGCAGGCCATCCTGTTCACCTGCTCGGCATTCGGGCCCTGCATCGAAGCGGTGGCGCTGCGCCGGCCGCACATGCCGGTGCTCAAGCCCAACGAGGCCATGGTGGCCGAAGCGGTGGCGCTGGGCGGTCGGGTCGGGCTGATCGCTTCGTTTGCGCCGACGCTGGCGTCCATGCCTCCCGAGTTCCCGCCCGGCACTGACCTGCGCGCCGAGCTCGCTGCCGGTGCGATGGAGTCTTTAGACCGGGGCGACACGGCTGCCCACGACGCCGGTGTGGTGCAGGCGGCCGAGGCGCTGGCCCGACAAGGCTGCACCGTGATCGCCCTGGCGCAGTTCAG